>JAERRW010000046.1 GCA_016735235.1 Sulfurospirillum sp.
ATATATCATTTACTCTCTATAATTATCTCTAGTTCTCATGTAAATTTAAAGAACTAGGGAAATATAACTTAAATTGTATATAATATACAATTATAAGATATTTATACATTATAAATGATATATATAAAGTTTTCCGCATAATCACACAATAATAAGCTATTATATACAGTAAAGTGTGTATTTAGCATAGATTTAAATTTTATAAATTTTACTAAATATAAAAATAGAGTTAAATTTGTTATAATAAATAAAAAATTAGGAGTATGTTATGGCTACAATAGGAATGAGCGACCTTAAAAAAGGTTTAAAAATAGAGTTAAATGGAGTAGCATATAAGATAATCGAATATCAACATGTAAAGCCAGGAAAAGGTGCAGCTTTTGTAAGAGCAAAAATAAAATCATATGCAAATGGAAAGGTAATTGAGAAAACTTTTCATGCAGGCGATAAATGCAAACAACCAAATCTTGAAGATAAAACAATGCAGTATCTTTATGATGATGGCGAAATGTTGCACTTTATGGACACAACTACTTATGACCAAATTAGTTTAACAAAGGCTCAAGTTGGCGATGCAACGAAGTGGATTATAGATGGAATGAATGTTGAGATACTTTTTCACAATGGAAACTCAATTGGAGTTGATGTTAAAGCAGTAGTTGAACTCAAAGTTATAGAAACCCCACCAAATTTTAAAGGAGATTCACAAGGCGGTAAAAAACCCGCTACACTAGAGAGCGGTGCTGTAGTGCAAGTCCCTTTTCATATAATAGAAGGCAATACTATAAGAGTAGATACTATCAAAGGAGAGTATTTAGAGAAGATAAAATAATAGATTTTATTTTCATTGACAAAACTAATCGCATTGGCTAAAATCAGAAGATATAAAGGGATGAAATTAAGTTTTAGAGGCACTATAATTGAGCAGAATTAAAAAAAGAGACATATTGCATATAAAAAGAATAGTTCAAACTGTGGCATTGCTTTTGTTTGTCTCTGTGTTTATAACAGCCTGCACAAAAAGCTTAGAGGAGGATATTACTAATGGTCTTGATACTGCACACTATACAAATGCACAAAAAGATTTTAGAGCTTTAGTTTTGGTTATTACAAAAAATTCATCATTTAATGCAGAAACTGCAAAAAATCTCTCAAATGATATTGTTAAAATTAGTGCAACCGACGACAACCCTAAAAACCCTTCTAAGTATAATTTTAATAATTTTTATAACGATACTAAAGGAGCTGGACAATTAAAGATGGGTAGCTTAAAAACTCTTACTAAAGTGGTTATTAGTAGAGATATTAAGATTGATAATAGCGATAATTTTGCATATATTACTGCAAAAGAAGATGTTTTTAATAAATGGAATAGCGATGATTTAAATTCAGATGCAGGCAAACCGTTTTTTAGAATCTTCTGTAACAAGAATTAAATACACTCTTATTGAATAAAAAGTTATAATTGAAAACTATTAATAAAAAAACCAAAGTAACACTTTTATTGCTATCGACAATAACTGTACTTTCAAATGTAGCTATTGTTACTATGATACCTAATTTAAGTACAATTTTTAAAGATATAGAGAATATAGAGTTACTTTCAAGGCTTATGATAACACTACCATCTTTATCGATAGCTATTTTTGCTCCTTTTTTAGGAATTTTTGTCAATAGTGTTGGTAAAAAAAAATCTGTTTTAATTGCATTGTTGGCATTTTCTCTGTTTGGTACTAGTGGATTATACTTGAACAATATCTATGAAATTTTAGTTTCAAGGTTTTTATTTGGAATTTCAATAGCTATTTTAATGATTGTAAATACTACTCTTATTGGAGATTATTTTAAAAATGAAGATCGTAATAAGTTCATAGGTTTACAAAGTGCTTTTATATCTATTGGCGGAATATTTTTTATCATAAGCGGAGGTTTTTTATCAGATATTAGTTGGAGATATCCATTTGCTATATACTCTTTAGCTATTTTTTTATATATTTTTGTTGTGAAGTATCTTGTGGAGTATAACAGTAACTCTATGGAGATAAAAGAGGAGAGGCATCTATTAAATAATAATCTTTGGTATATTTACTTTTTTGCATTTATTTTTATGTTGGTATTTTATATCTTGCCGACACAGATGCCATTTTTGATTATAAATGTATTTCATGCAAATGGAGTTTTAGCAGGAGGGATTATTGCAACGGCTTTTATTTTTAATGCACTAGGAGGGTTAAGCTTTGTAAAGTTGAAAAAACATTTTACTTTTAGTAAAATTTATATGATAGGCATGTCTATAGTAGCTATTGGATTTATATTAATAGGCTTTATCTCAAATGTGTATCTATTTTTTTTAACATCTCCAATTATTGGTTTTGGTGGTGGCATTCTTATGGCAAACATGACTACTTGGATGCTACATGTTAGTCATCATACAAAAAGAGTTAAATCATCATCATTTTTAACAAGCTCACTGTTTTTAGGGCAGTTTTTTTCACCTCTTGTTACACATCCTGTACTCAATTATTTTGGTGTTCAAGATTTTTTTATAGCAATTGGTGTTATTTTATTGAGTATAATTTTTGTGACTATACTTAGTAAAATAGTGCAAACATGTATCAACATGTAAGAACTTTTTTCTCAAATTTACAGTAAAGTTGAATTAAATTTTAGATAAACTACATGCCTATTAAACAGAAAAACTAAAAGGAATTTTTTGAATATATTAAGAGCCGATTATATTCTTACATGTGATAAAAATTTTAATATTCTCAAAAACTATGCTATTTGCTTCGATAAATATATTTTGAGTGTAGATAAATTAGAGAATTTAGTAAAACAATACCCTAAAGCAAAAGTTGTAAAACTTCCTAAAAATTCAGTTATTATGCCCGGGCTTATCAATTCACATGTTCATCTTGAATTTAGTGCAAACAAAACTACACTAAAATATGGCAATTTTATAACTTGGCTAAACTCTGTAATGCTTAAGCGTGAAGAGTTATTGTTGCAATGCAGTGATGAAATAGTTGAGAAGCAACTAAAAACCATGCAAAAGAGTGGAACTACTACTTTTGGAGCTATTAGTAGTTTTGGTAATGATTTTAGAGTTTGTCATAAAACTTCTCAAAGAGTTGTATTTTTTATAGAACTTTTAGGAAGTCGTATTGATTCCTTAGAGCTACTTTTAAAAAATTTTAAATCTCGTTTGCAAGCTTGTAAAGATAATGCAAATGAAAAATTAATACCAGCCATCTCTATACATTCACCTTATGCCACTCACCCCATGCTTGTCAGTAACGCACTTGATATTGCTCGTAAATATAGTTATGTTGTATCTACTCACTTTATGGAGTCTAAAGCAGAGAGAGAGTGGCTCGATAGTGGCTTAGGAGAGTTTAATGACTTTTTTAATAATTTTACATCAAATCCGCAACCCATGATTAGCGCAAGTGAGTACATTAAACTATTTAGTGAAGTTAAAACACTTTTTACTCACTGTGTCCAAGCAAATAAGAGTGAATTAAAAATGATAAAAAAGATAGACGGTAGCATCACTCACTGCCCTATATCGAACAGACTTTTAGGAGTGGGGAAACTAAATCTTTCTAAAGTGAAAAACTTTACACTTGGAACTGATGGCTTGAGTTCTAATGTCTCATTAAATCTTTGGGATGAGATGAGAGCAGTTTTATTAAGTCATGAAAAAATAGAGATAAACACTCTTGCAGAAATGACTATTAAAGCTGTTACAACTCATGGTGCATCTGCTTTAAATATAAATGCAGGAGAGATAAGAGTAGGAAAGTTTGCAGACCTCAATATATGTGAACTTCCCGATGAGGTTAAAAGTTTAAAAGAGATAGCTCTTCAACTAATACTTCACACAAAATTTACAAAAACAACTTACATAGCAGGAGAAAAAGTATGATAATTTTTAGATGGATAGGAAAAATGATAAGTTATATTAACAATCACTTCAAAACAGTGGTTTTTTTATTTTTAATATTTTTAATATTCAACCCATTTAGCAAAGAGAGTTTACAAGAACCCAACCTCGCAACTATTCGTTTAGATGGTATAATAATCAATATAGATAAAATTTTATTGGAGATCAATAGTGCCGCACTCAACAGTAACATCAAAGGTGTTCTTCTTCAAGTAGATTCTCCAGGTGGCGCACTTGCCCCATCAATTGAGCTTAGTATGGCTATAAAAAGATTAAACAAAATAAAACCAGTTATAGCATATGCTAGCGGAAGTATGACAAGTGGAAGTTATTATGCGTCAATTTGGACTAAAAAGATTATTGCTAACCCGGGAGCTTTTATAGGCTCTATTGGTGTTTTATTTCAAGCACCTAACATTAAAAAACTAGCAGACAAATTAGGCATTAGCGAACAGATTATAATCGCTGGTGAATACAAACAGATGGGAACTCTCACAAGAGAGTGGACGATTAAAGAGAGAGAAGCACTCCAAGAACTCATTAGTGATGCTTATGAGCTTTTTATAACTGACGTGTCCAATGCTAGAGGTCTTAAAAAAGAGGATGCAAAAGAGTTTGCAAATGCAAGAGTATTTATTGCTAAAAAAGCAAAACTTAAAGGGCTTATAGATGAAGTTGGTTCTTTGCATGCCGCAAAACTTGAGCTTGAAAAGATAAGCGGAGTAAAAAACCCTATTTGGACACAACCAAGTGAATTTGATAATTTTCTGAAAGAGTTAAAAGCAAGTACTTTTTTTCCTATTGCAAATTTTAGTAGCTATCTTAGATAGTGAATCTATAGCACTATTTTTGCTTTTTTTATTTCATCTACACTATGGAGTTCAAATTTATCATTTAGGCATAAGGATTTTAAAGAACTTTTTTTGCCATTTTTTCTTATTTGTACAAAACTCTTTTTAAGTCCTTTGCTAGGATTGTTTCCTTGATATAAAAAAACAGAAGAATCAAGCAGACTCTTTTTAACATGTAGTATATTTTTAATTGAAAAATGTAGATTTTGATTTAAATTTTCTTTTTGATTTAATTTATTATTCAAAAGATTTAAAAAGAGTTGATTGTATCTTTTTTGTAGAAGCTCTATCTCTTTCTCATTTATTGATATTTTAGACTCAAATGAGTGAGTTGCAAACATCTTTTTTAATGAGCTTATCTGTTCATGTTTGTTGTATATAACTCTTTTTATTACAGAGTTTATAGTCTCATGTATATCATCAAGACGCATTAACATTTCATTTTGGTCAGGAAGTATCATCTCCATAGCAGCACTTGGAGTTGGAGCTCGTAAATCTGCTACAAAATCACTTATAACATAGTCTATTTCATGTCCCACCGAACTTACAACAGGAGTGTTAGCAAAGTGAATTGCATCTGCTACAACTTCTTCATTAAAGCCCCATAAATCTTCTATACTTCCGCCACCACGCCCAATGATTATGACATCTACATGTAAAGTATCTGCTTTTTTAATATTATCTGCTATCTTGTTTTCACACCCCTCACCTTGAACAATAGTATCAAGAAGTGTTATTTTAACTAGTGGCCAACGCTTATTTGCAACTTTAAGCATATCTTGAAAAGCAGCACTAGTTCCACTTGTTACTATTGCAATACTATTTATAATTTTTGGTAAAGATTTTTTATTTTCAAAATAACCTTTTGCATGTAAAGATTTTTTGAGTTGTTCGTATGCTAAAGATAAAGCTCCCTTGCCATCGGGCTCAATGCGAGTACAATTTATTTGGTAATTTCCTCTTGGAGCATAAACACTTACAGAACCATGAAGAACAACGGCCATGCCCTCTTCAAGATGAAATTTCATCTTCATATTATTACCACGAAACATTACACAACTTATAGAAGAGTTTTCATCTTTAAGGGTAAAATAGAGATGACCCGAGCTGTGATAAGTTTTACGAGAGACTTCTCCTTGAACAACAATATGCAAAAAAGTTGTCTCTAAAAGAGATTTAATTTGATTATTTAGAGTGCTTACACTTAAGGTCATCTTTTTTTAGCGATTATTAATGTTGAAATATTCATGGAAAAACTTTTAACAAATTCTGTTGAGAATCCAGTATCATCTAACTCTTTTTCTATCATTTTTGCAGTTAAAAACCCATCTATAGAGTTTGGAAGATACTCATAAGCATCTCTATTTTTAGAGATAAACCCACCTATTTTTGGTAAAAGTTTATTTATATAGAACTCTTTAATTTTAAAAAAAAACCCTTTTTTATCATCTTTTGTAAACTCTAAAATTACCAAGTATCCTCCAGTTTTTAAAACTCTTGCAAACTCTTTAAAAGCATCTTTTCTCTCTATAACATTACGAATACCATAAGAGATACTTAATATATCTGCACTTTTATCTTTAAGAGGAATAGTGCCTGCATCACCTATAATAAACTCAAATTGCACAAATTTCTTTTTAGCTACTTTGATCATTTCACAGCTAGGATCAACACCTACAAGCTTACCTATTTTGCGATTAATCTTATTGGCTTGCTTTTTCCAGTAGCCCATCATGTCGCCTGTACCACAAGCAACATCTACTATTAAGTCTATATCTTTTTTGTATCTTTTGTAAGTTTCATCACATGCACTTTTACGCCAACTAATATCAATACCCATACTTAGCAACCTATTGGTTTTGTCATAAGTTGGGGCAATATTGTCAAACATTTCTACTATCTGTTTTTGTCTATTTTTACTATTCAAGAGAGTACCTTATTTATTAAATTTTTCATTTTTATCTTCAGCTAATCTAAACAAATTTGCTCTGTTTTTAAAAAAATATATTGGCTTATTTGCATCATCTTTGTTGTAAAAGCTCTCTTCATGAATAAATATTTGAAAATTCAATGTATACTTTTCAAATATCTCTCTGTTATCTAACAAAAGATGTAAATTTTCAAAATCTTCTGTAATTTTATCTATAATTTGTTGGTCAAAAATATTTTTTGAATATTTTAATACTTCCATTATTTTTTTATGTATTTTTTCTAAAACAATATATTTAATCTCTAGTTTTGTATATTGCTCATACTTTAAAGTAAAATTTTTGTTTAGTTTATAGAGGATTACTCTAAAAACTTTAGCACTATTCATGCCATTTTTTAAAAATAAATTAAGTTCTTCTAATTCATCATTATCACACTTTTTAAAGATTTCTTTCTCATCAAACTCATAATTTTTTGGGTTACCAAATAGAGCCAAATACTCTTTTGTATATCTTATATCATTAGTTATCTCTTTAAGATTACCTATAATATCATTTAAAACCATATTTTTTTTACCTATTAACACAAGTTTATTAAACTCTTCATACCTCTCTAAAACATAAGTATATTTTTCAAATTCATACACATATGAGTCTCTATTTTCATACTTATAGAGTTTGCTAGCAAGAGATTTTGTTTGTAAATATATATATAGATCTTTTTGCTCTTCTATTAGAAACTCTCTCTTCATAACCTTTTCCAATTAAATGTTTTTTCTAAAAATGGAATTATCTGCTTTTTTCTACTCAATACTCCCGGTAGCCAAACTTGTGAATTTTCAAGTTTTATATTAAATGCACTTTGAATCAAATTGTCATCATCACTCACTACAAGTAACTGCGAACCCTCTTTGATAATATCTGTTAAAAGTAGCATAACTGTATGTCTATTGCCCTCTACTTTTAAAGCTTTTAAGTCAGCTAAAAGATGCTCTTTTATATTATCAAAAATACTCAAATCAACAACTTCGAGTTGCCCAACACCCACTTTATGATCGCCTATTTTAAAGTCTTTATAATCACGAGTTGTTAGCTCTCTTGGCGATGCATTTTGAACTTCTGATTTTATCAAAAAAATCTCCATACCAATTTTTTTTATATCTTCAATACCTGCAATTTGTGCTAACTCTTTTGAAGTTTCTATATCATTCTTTGTACAAGTCGGAGATTTAAAAATTACAGTATCGCTAAGTATAGCACAAAGCATCATTCCAGCTAAATTACTAGGAATTTGTATTTTATGAAAATCAAACATCTCTTTTATAATCGTATTTGAACACCCTACAGGTCGTATCCAGCACTCTAGAGGTGCAGAAGTTGTAATATCGCCCAGTTTATGATGATCAACTATACCTTTAATAGTTGCTTTTTCTATATCTTTTGGAGCTTGTGCAAAATCAGAAAAATCAACAAGATAGACATTTTCGCCAGCTACTTCTTCTTTTAAAATGGGCTTATCAAAGCCAAACTTATCTAATATAAATTGAGTTTCTGGAGTAACAATACCTTGTCGTGTTGGTACACACTCCTCACCTATTTTATTTTTTAGATATGCTAGCGATATAGCTCCTATTATAGAATCACTATCTGGGTTTTTATGTCCAAAAATGTATGTTGCCATATAGCTACCTTTGTTTTTACTATTATAACATTTATTTAGTATGTGAATTTAAAATTTTTACAAACCTAACTTAAATAGTCTTTTAATTTTTTGTATTATTATAAATTTCCGAAATTACTTCAATAAATTTACTGGAGTCATTTGGGCATTTTGCTACAAGATACTTTTTGAAACCAAGCTCATGTGCTATTTTTTTGTACTCTATAGAGAGTTCAAATTTGGTCTCAAAATTATCTATTGTAAAAGATATGGGTGAAATTATAATATTTTTACATGTAAGAGATTTGAGAGTACTTTTCAAAGAAGGTTCGAGCCATTTTACAGGTCCTAATTTTGATTGATATGCAGTATGAATATTATTGAAAACTATATTTTTCTCTTTTAATATATTTTTTAAAAGTTCCACATGCAAAAGAGTCTCATTTTGATATGTATCACCTTTGTTGATTATGCTTTGTGGTAAAGAGTGGGCAGAAAATATAAGCTCAAACTCTTTTGATTTTTGATTTTTTAATTGCTCTTCAATTTTTTCTATTAATAGCTCATTGTAGATTCTGTTTTTGTAAAATCTATTCACATGTAGAATCTTCACATGTAGAGGCTTAAGTGCTTCTTTGAAATCTTCTAAAGATGATTTTGTTGTTGTAGTAGAGTATTGAGGATACAGTGGTAAAAGCATTACTTCTGTTATGTTTTTTTGCTCAAGCTCTTCAACTACATCTTTAGCAAATGGAGGGGTATAGCGCATAGCATAAGCTACATGTGTATCTTTTAATTTAAGCCGAAGTTTACTTATAAGTTTTTTTGTATATTTTATTAGAGGTGATTTATAATCAAGTTTAGCATAGTTTGAAAGAGTCTTTTTTTTTCTTAAAGTTACTATCATAAAAGAGACAAAAGAGCGAAATAAATTACTCTTTACTGTTATAATATTTTTGTCATTAAACATGTTTTTTAGAAAAATTTCTACTTCATCAAGAGAGTTAGGTCCTCCCATGTTTAACAATATTAATGCTTTTTTTTTATTATTTTTCAGTAAAAATCTCCAGAATTATTTTTCTATTGTTTCAACAATAAAATTTTGTTGTTCTTGTGTTAAAAATGGACTCATGGGAAGTGATAGTATGCTTTTTGCAACTCTTTCACTTACAGGAAAATCTCCCTTTTTGTATCCAAGATACTCAAATGCTTCTTGCAAGTGAAGTGGTATTGGGTAATGAATTGCTGTCGGTACACCAGCACTATTTAGCTTTTTATTTAATGCATCTCTATTTTTACATAAAATAGAGTACTGGGCATAAACAGAAGTCCTATCTTTAAAAATAGATGGAGTTTTTACCTCTTCACAATTTTTTAGAAGTTCACTATAGCGAACTCCTATTTTAACTCTTTTTTTAATCTCATCTTCAAAGTGATTTAGTTTTACATTTAAAATTGCAGCTTGTAAAGCATCCATGCGACCATTTATGCCTATATATTTATGTTCATATCGTTTAATTTGTCCATGGTTTAAAATAGCCCGTATTTTTTTAGCTATTGTGTCATCATGACAAAACAAAGCCCCACCATCTCCATAGCAACCAAGAGGCTTAGATGGAAAAAAACTAGTACATCCAATAGTGCTTAAATTGCAACTTTTTTTATTTTTAAACTCTGCTCCAAAACTTTGACAAGCATCTTCTATGACAAACAATTTATACTTATCGGCTATTTTGTTTATCTTCTCCATGTTAGAAGTTTGACCATAAAGTGAAACTGGAAGTATTGCTTTTGTTTTTGATGTAATTTTTTCTTCAATTTTACTGCAATTTATATTGTAATCTGTATCACAAATATCTACAAAGACAGGAGTAGCCCCAAGAAATGATATAGCCTCAGCAGTTGCTATAAAAGTAAAAGGAGTAGTAATAATCTCATCGCCTAGCTTTATATCAAGAACCAAAAGAGACAAGATAAGAGCATCTGTTCCACTAGAGCAACTTATAGCATGTTTTGTATTGATGAATTTAGCTAAACTATTTTCAAGCTTAACAACTTGTGGACCAAAGATGAATTGAGTAGATTCCATTACACTAATAACTTCTTTATCTATCTCTTTTTTGTATGTTTCATACTGGATTTTCAAATCTACAAAAGGCATCTTCACGGTTACATGTCCTTGGTATTTATAATTTTATTATTATACTTATTTTATACTTTTGGAAGTATAAATTAGCACATGTTAATTTAATGCAAGGAGTGTTTTTCTATATAGTTGTGTAACAAATAAACTTTAAAACTAATTTTTGATAAAATATACTGTTTTATAAATTTATGAGGAATAATAGACATCATGATAGTAAAAACAAATTTAAATAAAAATTTACATAAAGCAAAAACAGATAAAAAAGATGAGTTTTATACTCAACTTTCTGACATAGAAAATGAGCTAAAACATTATAGGAAACATTTTAAAGATAAGGTGGTTTACTGTAACTGTGATGACCCTAGAGTTAGTAACTTCTTTCACTATTTTTCATATAATTTTAAACATTTAGGACTTAAAAAACTTATTACTACTTGTTATAAAAGTCAAAATATAAATCTGTTTAGTCAAAATGATTGTGAGAAAGCTATATCACTTGAATATGATGGGTTTAAAAATGGCGAAGTTGTACCAAATGCTGAAGATATAGGAATACACTATTTAGAAAATGATGGAGATTTTAGAAGCAAAGAGAGTATAGAGCTTTTAAAACAAGCAGATATAGTTGTAACAAATCCACCTTTTTCACTTTTTCGTGAATACATAGGGCAACTTATTGAGAATGATAAAAAATTTATAATCGTCGGTAATCAAAATGCAATTACATATAAGGAAGTTTTTAACTATTTTAAAGAAGATAAAATTTGGCTAGGTTATAAAAATGGCGACATGGAGTTTAAAGTACCCGATTATTATGAAGCAAAAGAAACTAGATATAGAGAAGATGAAGCTGGACAAAAGTGGAGAAGTATGGGAAATATATGTTGGTACACAAACTTAGATATTAAAAAAAGAGGCGAAGACTTAATTCTATACAAACAATACAACGAAACTAAATATCAAAACTACGATAATTATAATGCTATAAATATAGATAAAGTTAAAGATATACCTCTTGATTATAAAGGCTATATGGGTGTTCCTATTACATTCTTAACTAAACATAATCCTGAACAGTTTGAAATACTTGGTTTGGATAATCATACACTAAATAATGGTTTAGGAAAAGGGTCTAATAGTATAAATAATAAATCAATTTATAGAAGAATTATTATAAAAAATAAAAAGCTTTAAAATGAAAATAGAACTAAAAGAGATAACAATAAAAGAACTAACAAAAAATTATGAAGACAATGAAGAAGCTGGAGTGTTTGGATATGATGGCAAGTTAGATATTCGTCCTCCATACCAAAGAGAATTTATCTATAAAGGCAATCAAAGAGATGCCGTAATAAATACCATCATAAAAAGCTTTCCACTCAATGTTTTATATTGGGCTGTTCATGAAGATGGAAATTATGAAATAATTGATGGGCAACAACGAACTATATCAATATCTCAATATGTTAATGGTGTTTTTTCTTTTAATGATAGATATTTTCATAACCTACAAGAAGATGAAAAAAATCAAATTTTAGATTACAAACTTATGGTTTATCTATGTAGTGGAACTGATAGCGAAAAACTAGAATGGTTTAAAATTATCAATATTGCAGGAGAAAAGCTAACAGAACAAGAGTTAAGAAATGCAGTATATTCTGGCTCATGGGTAAGTGATGTTAAAAGATACTTTAGTAAAAACAGTTGTCCAGCTTATGGTATAGGAAGTGATTATCTTAAAGGTTCGCCTACTAGACAAGATTATCTACAAACTGCTATAAAATGGATAAGTGAAGACAATATAGAACAATATATGGCAAAGCATCAGCATGATAAAAA
>JAERRW010000074.1 GCA_016735235.1 Sulfurospirillum sp.
AAGCTCTAAAATCTGTTGTTGTAGTTTCTCTATAGTTGTCATTTGTTGTTCCTTGAGATTTTATAAGTTATTATACAAAAAATAGGTAAATTTGAGATGAGAAACAATATTTTAAAGTTGCTAAATAAAAGAGTGTTTAGAGGTTTTTTTGAATTTATTTTAATTTTGAGTTAAAAGTAAAGTTCTGACCCTGTTATGGCAAATGTTAGGACTGTAAATTATTCTGTGTCGTCACCTAATTTATTTTGCTACTATACAAGAGTCTAACAAACTTTAGTCATTGTTTCTAATTATTTCACCAATTAAATCTACAATTTTATTATTACTAAATTGTGTTTTAAATTCAATATTCACATCTCCATTAAAGAACTTTTCAGCGTGCTTTATTTTTTGTATCTCTTCTTCTCTTAAACTATTTTCACTATTTACATTCTTAGTTTCAACTATAAAATGAAGTTTTTTACTTCCATTTTCAAAATTTAATACATAAGCAAAATCAGGCGAATAACTTTTACCACCTGCTACTGGTATTTTTATAGAGTTTTTTGGAATTTTAGTAAAAACAACAATATCTTTAATTTCTTGTTTAATATTGTCTTTCTCTAGTTCGGAATCATAAAATAGTTCATCAAAAAAGTAATTGTCGGCAACTTTTTCATCAACATGTAAAACACCAACATCCGACGCAGTAATTTCAGAACGAATATTCCCTTTTTCATCTATAAATTTTGTTGGATGAATACTGTTTGATACTCTTTGGTACTCTATACCAAATTTATTGATAGCATTACACATCAAAAAATTATCAAAATTCTGTTTTATAATTCTAATAGTTGTAGGGTTTAAGTATTTATTTATATCAATGCTTGAAGCAATAAAAGATTGATTTATAGTTTTTAAATTAATATTCAATACCCTTGATAACTCTTTTAAAAACTCACTATATTTCATAATTGATACATGTGTAATTTTATTGTTCAAAACAGATATTTCTTCTGTTGATATAGCTTGATGGTCTTTGATTTCTATTTTTAATTTGTGTTCTTTTATCCCTTCATTGTAAAACTGTTTTTCATCTTTAAAAAAACTTGTCAACAATGTTTGAAAAGTAGTCTCATTATCGAATTTATACTCTAAAATTACCTTCTCGTTGAGTTTTTCCCAAAGCTCTTTTAACTCTCTATATTTTTCTGTTCTAATTGTTATTTTTTTCTTTGTTTGAGTTGCTTTTCTAACTTTATTTGAATCAATTCCATCAAAAATAAGTGGATAATTTGATTTGATATATTCAAAACCATTTTCTTTAAAATCATTATTTCTTTTAATAATTTCTCTATTATCTAACTCTTCCAATAACTTATCTTCTAAAATATTATACTTCTCAATTATCTGTTTAATCATTCCATCATGTAGTTTTTTAGAAACTTTTTCTCTTGAAATTGCTCCCGATTTTTCATTTATCTCATTTACAAGATTATCTACAAAATCACTTTCTGTAAAATCTACAAAATAGTTAAGATAAAACTGTTCGTCTTTTACTCTATTGCCGTACTCATTAACAGGTAAACGCAAACCACGACCAACCTCTTGAAGTTTTGAAATTTCACTTCCACTACTTCTTAATTTACATATTTGAAATACATTTGGATTATCCCAGCCTTCACGCAAAGTCCATTTTGAAAAGATAAATCGCCTTGGGTTTTCTAAATCTAACATCGCTTGTTTGTCGTGCAAAATTTCGTTTATCTCTTTTTCAATGGCTTCATCTTTTGCAGAATTGTCTTTTGAAAAATACCCTGCATGTGTTATTGAAATATTTTCTAGTGTTTTTTCTAAGAAACTTTTATAAAATTCATCTTCTTCGGTTTTTAATATATGTTCAACTTCGGCTTTAATTAACCGCTCTATAGTGGTCTTAATGTAGCCATCTTTATTTCTATACTCTTCAATATTGTCAATAAAAAATAGAGTAAGTGGTTTTATTTTTACTTCTCTTGTTAAAAGCCTCTTCTCAATTTCAAAGTGATTTTTTATGGCTTTAGTAAGCATTATCTCTTGTAAAGTTTGAGCATAAGAGTAAGGATTTATTTTATCGCCTTTTTTCATCTCCAAGCCATTTGATAAAACAACTGTACTTTTGTTTAAATTTTCAATAAACAGATCATTCATTTCAACATGTACTTTTTTAAAACTCTCTTTTTTGGCAACTTTTATCGTTTGCTTTTTAGCCCCTTCACTTAATTCAAAACTTGCTTCTTTTCCATCTGAGTTTACAAATTTAACAACAGCATTTTTGCCACTCTCAAACTCTGTAATATGGGCAATGACTCCTTTAACTAAATTTTTATTAAATGAATCAACCGCACTAAGTGTATAAACTAAATTGTGATAATCTTTTGTTTTAATTTTTTCAATCTTGTTTGTTAGAATATTTTTTTGTTTTATCTCTTTATTGGGAAATGTAGCGCCATAACGAATTATAAACTGTGGTTTCATCTTTAAAATATTTTCCCAAGTTTTATTTGCTTGTGCAAATTTGTGAGGTTCATCAATAATAAGAAATGGCTTAGTAGCTTTAATTGCATCAAAAGGAACACTATATGTATCAAGAAGATTTCGATCAAAACTATGTTGCATTGTTTGTGAGTTTATCATACCTGCATTTATAACCATTACTTGAATGCTATTTTTTTCATAATTTCCTGCATTTACAAAACTACTAACTGCTAGAGGGATAGGAGATTTTTTATTTTTATTACTTTTTCCACTTTCTACAATATGTAATTTTATAGTTTTACCGTATTGCTCTTTAAAATGCTCTCTAGCACTATTGGATTTTAGAAAATTAATTGTTCCTGCCTTGATAGATAGTGTAGGAACGATTACCACAAATTTAAAAATACCAAAATTTTTATTGAACTCAAATATGGTTTTAGTGTAGGTATATGTTTTGCCCGTACCTGTTTCCATCATTATATCAATGATATTACTTTCTACATGTGGTTTTTCGCCAACCTCGTTTTGCTCGTTTAGTCTTATAATATTTTTTGCATAATCAAATCCGCTTAGTATATTAAATTTGGGGTTAATAAGTTGTTTGTCAATACCGCTTGGTCTGTTTATCGCTACATTCTCAAAAACTGCAACGGTGCTGTTTACTGCGGTATCTTGATGTGGAAGATGTTTTTCAAAATTAAATCCTTTTATGCTCATTTT
The DNA here is from genome assembly GCA_016735235.1 of Sulfurospirillum sp. Classification (GTDB taxonomy): domain Bacteria; phylum Campylobacterota; class Campylobacteria; order Campylobacterales; family Sulfurospirillaceae; genus Sulfurospirillum_A. The sequence goes on from JAERRW010000074.1 coordinate 3,217, forward strand.
TTTAACCTTTATTAAGATTTTTTATCTGTTTTTCAAAATCAGAATTTATTGTTTGAGTTTTATTAAATTCATCATATTCTGTTTTTGCACTAATGTTAGCTTCTTGTTTAGATATTGTTCCTGTGTCTTCTAAAATATCAAATTTATTAAATATTAAAAATTCATTTATTGAGTTTGATAAACTCTCCATTGTAAAAGTTATTTTTGTTTCAATCATTCTTTCAATATAATCAAAATAACTCGATATTGTTCTTTCTAGTTTTTTTATTTCTGTCTCTTTCAAATAGTTCTTAGCTATGGTAACATCGGACTTTAATACTCGTCCATCAGGGGAGTTTTTAAATGAAGTAAGTCCCATTTTCTCTTGTTGTGCATCTGCTCTTTTGTGAATTATTTCAGCAGCCGTTTGACCTGTAATTGCAAAATGAAATTTGTTCTGTATTGTGGCAAAAAAGTCTCTTGTAGTTTGAGAATTTTTACTGTAATCAATACTGCACTCTATAAAAATATCGGTAATTTGCAAATAGATTCTTCTTTCGCTTGTGCGAATAGAACGAACTCTTTGGAGTAACTCTTTAAAATAATCTTTACCAAAATATTTACCATTTTTCATTCTGTCATCATCCATGGTAAAACCTTTAATAATATACTCTTTTAAGGTTTTTGTAGCCCATATTCTAAAATGTGTTGCTTGGGTAGAGTTTACACGATAACCAACAGACAAAATTGCATCTAAATTATAAAATTT
>JAERRW010000026.1 GCA_016735235.1 Sulfurospirillum sp.
GACTTCTAAGACAATATTTTCCAAAAGGAATGAAGTTTACTGACATTGCAAGAAAAGAGGTCGTAGAAGCTGTTCATAAGCTCAATTCAAGACCTAGAAAGTGTCTTGATTATGCAACACCTTATGAGGCTTTTATGGAGCTTACAGGTTTGGATGCTATAGTGTTGGTTAAAGGTATTCGTTTATGATGCGAATCTGTCATATGGTAAAATCCTGCTTCTGTAATACGATTTTTCCTTGAGATAATATGCTCCATTTATATACTAATTTTACGGATTATAATCAAAAAATATTAATGTAAAATTAAGTTTTATTCCCTAATTGGGGTCTGACTCTTTTCTTGACCCCTTTTCTTTAAAGGCGTTATATCAGACCTCTATAATTATTATTTGAACCCAATTATATAAGTACCATTTCCATTGTTGATATTTTCAGATACTTCTATATAAATCGTATCATCTTCTGTCAAATTAATAGCTGGTATACTGCTATCACTACTCTTGTCTTCAAATAATACTTCAGCCGATGATTTATAAGCGGATACCTTAATCTCTGCTGTTAAATCATAGTAGTCCTTGCTATCCCGCCATCCGATATTATAATCTTCATTACTAGATATATTGGCTTTATACCATGTAGTTTCACCTGCTTTAATTGAACCACTTTTAAGGTCGCCACTATCACTTGATAACTCAATAACATTCTTTCCATACCATGGAAAACTCTTATTGTAGCCATCTAGCAATGTTTCAACAAAGCTTTTTGCTGAAGATTGCACTTTGCTAAAATTATCACCCAAAGATCCACTAGTATCAAGAACCAGCACTATTGCTGCACTACTTTTTTCAACATCAACATCCGAATCACTACTTGGATCAAATTCAGAGTTTACTTGCCATAAACCACTACTATCGACCCGGCTCCATTGTTTTATTGAATCTATGTCAATATCGCCATCTGTCATTTTAATATTTTCAAAAGTATATTTTTTACTCGCATCAGTCCCTTCACCAGTTATTGAAGTACTTGTACTCTCTAATCCTTTATAAGTTATATCTTTAAGAGTATGAGTCATATTTTCACTACTCCCCGCTCTTGTATAGGTAGCATCAATATATTTAGTAGAATTGTTTGCTTCACTTATATTGTCATCAAAAGTAAATCTAATTTTAGTTTCTGAATCAGGTATTGATACAGATAAAGCCAATGACTGTGAACTATTAGTCTTGGTCAACGACTCTGCAATTTCTGTAAAAACTGCTTTAATCTCATTTATATCGTCTACTGTGTAATTATTGTCCTTTGATGATAAACCTTCAAGATTCTCCTTAAATGTTTCCTCATTTTTAACATCTGTACCTTTAAAACCAATGGCATATGCTGAAAGTGGTATATCTTTAACCTTTGTTGTGTTTATATCAATCTTTAATGCACCCAAATAATCACTATTGCTTTTATGTTTATAATCAGTTGCATGTAATGATGATGTATCTAATCCATCAGTAAAAGTAACTATTGAGATATTGTCAATATCATCTGGGAATGCGGTATTTTTAATACTCACTATGGCGGTATCAACTGCCCAATACAGCGATGTAGTTCCATCTGCGTTTCTATCATCAATAAAATTATCAAAATCATCTTTACTATCATAATTAAGCCGTGTAAATTTTTGCGTAGTCAAATTTTCATTGAAAGCGATAATAGATAGATAAATTCCTGAATCTGCAAATGAATAAGACGCAGAAGCAGAAATACTAAATGGGCTTTTTTCATAATTATTTAAAGCTTTTATTTTGTAATAATATGTTTTTCCAGCAGTAATACTACTATCTGAATATGAAGTTGAAGAGACTGTCTTGATGAGTGAGTAGTTACCACTAAGTTCATCTGCTCTATAGACATCATACTTTGTAGCTAAACTTACAGAATCCCAGTTTATATCAATTTTTTCTGTAGTGCTATTGTATGAAGCTGATACCCCCGTGGGTGCAACCTCTTTATTCCATGAAGAATCACCACCAGAAGAAGAACCTTCTTCACCACCACAAGCCGCCAAGAAAACAACGATGAAGAACAACAAAAAAGTGTTTAATAGCCGACCATAAAGAGGTCTACTCCCCCCCCCGAATTGTTAATAATATTATTTACCATATTTAACGCTCCTTATTTAATTTGTACTATTATATTACTCATAAAAATATTAAATATTTCTTAATCTTAACCATAAAACAACACAATTCATAAATTAAAACCTAAATCACTTCCTTTACTCTCTATAACAAAATATAATTTCTCTGAATTATTGTTTTCAATAAAAACCGTCAAATCGTGGTTAATTTTTATTTTATTTTTGATTAATTTCAATAATTATTGCTGTAGTACTAGTATTTTTTATGCTATAATTGCTAAAAAAAGCACTTATTTTTTTCAACATGTAAAGGTAGTTTAGTCATGAGTCTATTTATTCGTTTTATTACTCTTTTATTACTCATTACAACTTTTACATTTTCCAAATCTATAACTATAAAGCCTCACTATTGTGTAAATGAAAATCTAAAACTAAATTCAACTTTTTTTGGAGCTACGGAGAGTTTTGAAATAATCACTATTCCAAAGACTCGCACTAATTTCACTGTTCCATCTTTATATATAAAAAATCCATTTGAAAAAAAAAGCTATGATGTTATAGATTCATCTACCGGTGTAGTTACTTTTGAGCGTTTTTGTAATCTTGCTGGAAAAAAAGATGAAATTGCCCAAGCAGTTTTATTGGAATTTGAAAAATTATATCCATGTATTGATGCTAAGCTACCCACAATAAAACCCTCTTCTCCGCTACCATTTGATTTTAAAGCATACAAACTAATAAAGGTTAATTTAAAACAAAGCTCATTTAGAAGAAAAAATGCTTCATTCCAAGCAGTTTTTCAAACTCCAAACAACAATAAAAGTATCTACTTCAAATTTACTATAAATGCTTTTGTAGATATTTTTAAAGCAAAACATAAATTACATAACGATACAATTCTTTCAGAAGATGATTATAAAAAGGTATCGGTTAAACTTGATAAATTACCTTCAAAAATTATAACATGTAGCATGCCAAAAGACCTTATGACAAAGAACTATATTAGTGCCAACTCTATTTTAACCACAAATAAGTTTACACATAAAAAAGAGATATTAAGAGGAACTGCTATACAAGCATATTTAAAAGAAGGTATGCTTGTTTTAGAGATTAAAGCAAAAGTTTTAAAAAATGGAAATATTGGCGATATAGTGAAAATAAAAACAGATAACGGAAAACTTTTTAAAGCAAAACTTATCTCAAAAAATAAGGCGATTATAGTTGAGTAGAAAAAAGATATTAAAATCATGAAATTAATAATTGGAATTAGCGGGGCTAGTGGTGTTTGTCTTGCTCAAAGATTTATAAAAAAACTACCAAAAAAGATAAAAACTTATATTATAGTTTCAGATAATGCAAAAGTAGTTCTACAAAAAGAGCAAAACCAAACCATACTTGACAATAAAGATATAGGAGCCGTAACATCTTCAGGCTCATTTCGTTGTGATTCTATGATAATAGTACCATGTAGTATGAATACTTTAGCAAAGATAAGCTGTGGTATAGCAGATAATTTATTGACAAGAACCGCGTCGGTTATGATAAAAGAGAATCGACCTCTTCTACTAGCTCCTCGTGAAATGCCATTTTCTTCAATTGCACTAGAAAACATGTTAAAATTATCTCGTCTTGGAGTAACAATTGCACCGCCAATAAGTGCATATTATGCAGATATAAAAACTCTTCAAAAAATGGAAGATTTTTTTATAGGAAAATGGTTTGATTTACTTGGAATTAAACATGAACTCTTTACAAGATGGAAAGGGTAAATATGTCTAAAAAAATTGCTATATATCCAGGGACATTTGACCCTATTACTAATGGTCATGTTGATATTTTGAAACGAGCTAAAGTTTTATTTGATAAAGTCTACATCGCTATTGCCACATCGGAGAGTAAAAAACCTATGTTTTCACTTGAAGATAGAGTTAAAATGGTGCAACTTGCTACACAAAATATAAAAAAAGTTGAAGTCATATCTTTTAGTGGGCTTTTAGTAAATTGTTGCAATAAATATAAAGCAAAAACTATAATAAGAGGGCTTAGAGTAGTTAGTGATTTTGAATATGAGCTACAAATGGGCTATGCAAATGCTTCGCTAGATAAAAGCATAGATACTATGCATCTTATGCCAAGTCTTGAAAATGCTTTTATTAGCTCAACAGTTGTAAGAGGAATTTTTATACATAAAGGTGATATATCACATTTAATACCGAAAAAAGTAGATATTTATGTACATAACATTTGAAGGCATTGACACAACAGGAAAAAGTACACAAATAGAACTTTTTAAAAAAAATTATAAAACAATAGTAGCTACAAAAGAACCCGGTGGAACAAAAATTGGCATTAAATTAAGAGAGATTCTCTTAAACAATAAAGAGAGATTAGGAGTCAATACAGAACTATTAATTTTCTTAGCCGATAGAGCAGAACACTATGAAAAAATAGTAAAACCAGCGCTAAAAAAACATAATGTCATAAGTGATAGAGGTTTAATTTCTGGAATCTCTTATGCCTTAGCAAATCACCCTAAGCTTGATCTTGATTTTTTAATAAAAATAAATAAATTTACATTAGATAACAACCTTCCAGATAAAGTTATATTTTTCAAAACAAATTATGAGTTACTCTCATCACGACTTGATAAAAAAAAGAGAGATACGATAGAAAAAAGAGGCATAGAGTACCTTTTAGAAGTACAACTTTTAATGCAAAAAATTTTAAATGTTTTAGGTGTAGAGTACTTAGAGATTAATTCAGCAGATTCAAGACAAAAAATATACAGACAAATAGAAGGTTTTATATATGATTAATCCATTAAGAGGAATGAAAGACACAGTTGGTGAGTTTAGTAAAAAATATATTTTTTTTATAGAAAACTGTTCTCGTATAGCAAAAAATTATGGTTTTAGTTTCATAGAAACCCCCATACTCGAAGAGACTGCACTTTTTAAAAGAAGTGTTGGCGAAAGTAGCGATATAGTTGGCAAAGAGATGTATAGGTTTATAGATAAGGGAAAAAATGATGTCTGTATGCGTCCTGAGGGAACTGCTGGTGCGGTTAGAGCTTTCATAACACAAAAGTACGATAGAGCGGGCGGAGTAAAGCGTTTTTTCTATCATGGTTCAATGTTTAGATACGAAAGACCTCAAAAAGGAAGATTAAGACAGTTTCATCAATTTGGAGTTGAAACTTTTGGTGTAGAAGATGTTAAAGAAGATGCCATGATAATTCTTATGCTCAAAGAGATATTTGACTTTTTTGGTATCGCATGTAAGTTACAATTAAACTCTCTTGGTTGTGTTACATGTATGCCCACATATAAAGATAATTTAATTAAATTTTTAGATACCATTGAAGGACTTTGTGAAGATTGTATTAAAAGAAAAGCTACTAACCCCATAAGAGTACTCGATTGTAAAAATAAAAATTGCAATAAATTACTTGAAAATGCGCCTATGCTTTTAGAAAATTTATGTCCTACATGTAAAGATGATTTTAGCGAATTAAAAAGTATTTTAGATGAGTTTGGTGTTGTGTATAGTATAGATAAAAAATTGGTTCGTGGGTTAGATTACTACAATAAAACAGCATTTGAATTTATAAGTGACAATATAGGTGCTAAAAATGCAATAGCTGGTGGCGGAAGATATGACAAACTAGTAGAGTTTTTAGGTGGTCGGTCTACTGCGGGAGTTGGTTTTGCTATAGGAATAGAGCGTATTATAGATTTAATTGTTATGCCTAAAAATAAAAAAAATGGCTACTACATAGGAGCTATGAGTGATAATGCACTCAAATTAGTAATCAAATTAGTAATCAAATTAAGAAAAAGTAATGTAGTTCATACACAATACATAAGTAAAAGCATAAAAGCTCACATGAAAGCCTCCGATAAAGCAGAAGCAAAATATTTTATTTGCATAGGTGAAAATGAATTAAAATCAAAAACTTATGTAATTAAAAATTTAGATACAAAAGAAGAAAGCGTTGAACACTACCATATTTTATGATTTCTCATCAAATAAACCTATGCTTTTATTTGGATAATTTAGTCTAAATATTTCGTATGTTTTTTTAGTTGCTACTCTGCCTCTTGAAGTTCTTTCTATGTACCCTTTTGCTAATAAATAAGGCTCTAACATGTCTTCTACTGTTCCTTCATCTTCACTTAAAGCGGCCGCAATTGTATTTAGTCCCATGGGTCTTCCTTTTGCAGTTATAAGAATTTCTAAAAAACGAATATCTAGTTCATCAAACCCTAAATTATTGACTCCAAGTTCTTTTAATCCGTACTTCGCTCTTTCTAAAAGAATAGTATTTTCATCTTCTACATCTGCATAATCTCTTATACGCTTTAGCAGTCTAAGTGCTATTCTCGGTGTTCCTCTACATCGTTTTGCTATCTCCAAAGACGCATCTTTAAAGCAAAGTTTGTTTAGTTTTTTTGATGCTTTAGTGATAATTTGCCCAAGTTCTTCTTGAGTATAAAATTGTAACCTAAAGTGCATGCCAAATCTATCTCTAAGAGGTGAGCTTATCATGCCGGCTCTTGTGGTCGCTCCTATGAGTGTAAATTTTGGTAAATCTATTTTTATAGTTTGAGCGGCGGGCCCACTTCCTATAATAATATCAAGACGAAAATCTTCCATAGCAGAGTAGAGTATCTCTTCAACTGCTGGTGAGAGTCTATGAATTTCATCTATAAAAAGCAAATCACCCTCTTCTAAGTTGGTTAAAATAGCAGCTAAATCACCGCTTTTTTCTATCATAGGTGCTGTTGTCATTTTTATATTAGCTTGCATGTCATTGGCTACAATATATGCAAGTGTAGTTTTTCCAAGTCCAGGAGGTCCAAAAAACAGAACATGATCGAGTGCTTCTTCGCGTTTTTTAGAAGCTTTTATAAATACTTGTAAATTCTTTTTTATTTTTTCTTGTCCAATATAATCTTTCCATGAAGTAGGTCGCAAAGAAGTTTCATACTCATTCTCAAAAGAGACTTTATCTATTTCAACTACGCGTTCCATTAGTAAGTGTACTCTTTTGTTGGAAATTTTCTAGTTTTAACCTCTTTAACATATGTGTCAATTGCATTTTTTACAATATCTGCACCATTAAGATATTTTTTTACAAATTTTGGTTGAAATTCTTGAAAAAAACCAAGCATATCGCTCCAGACTAAGATTTGCCCATCGGTATCATTTCCAGCACCTATTCCTATGGTTGGAATTGATACCTCTTCATTTACTCTTTTTGTTGCTTCAGATTTAACTCCTTCTATAACTATACAAAATGCTCCAGCTTTTTCAATAGCTTTTGCATCGCATATGAGTTGTTGAGTATCTTTTTCATTTTTTCCGCGTATTTTATATCCACCTTGAGCGCGAACATGTTGTGGCATTAAGCCTATATGACCCATAACCGCAATAGAGTTACATGTAAGAGATTTTATAATATGAGCATGCTCAGCTCCTCCTTCTATTTTGAGTGCATGTGCATCTGTCTCTTGATATACTCTTGATGCATTTTTTATAGCTTGTTTTTTATTTGTGTAAGTTCCAAAGGGCATGTCGCAAATTATAAAAGTATCGGGAGCTCCTTTACATACAGCATTTGTATGATATATCATCATGTCAAGTGTGGCACTAAGAGTATCTGGTTTATTGTTAAAACTCATATTAAGACTATCGCCTACTAAAATCATATCTATTTTTTTGTTAAATAAAGAAGCAAAGAGAGAGTCATAAGCGGTTATTGCAGTTAGAGGAGTTCCATTTTTAGCTTTTTTGATTGATGCTACTGTTTGCATTTAGTTCCTTTAAAATAAGATTTTACCTAAAAGATGGTATGATTACAATTAAAGGATAACAATGGGTCTTTTTTTGCAATTAAAAACGGATTTTGATTTAGGAATTGTTGAAAATTTTATTTCTGATTATACAATAATGTGTAAAACTATAGAGTTACTTATTGAGGATCTTGATAAAAAAACCGAGTATGAGAGTAGTGTAAGTGAACTTTTTAGAATATTTCACAACATGAAATCAGCTGTAAGTTTTTTAAAATTAGAACCTATAATCAAATTAGCAACTATTTGTAAAAATGTACTAGAAGAAGCTAGAATTTTGCAAGGTCCCGCTACTAATGAATTTATAGATTGGTTACTTATAGTTAGTAATCAACTAAATAAATATAGAATAAATATAGAAAATGATGATGAGACTTTTAGTGCTTTTGAATCTTTAATCACAAAATTACCTATTCATTTAGAAAAACATGTGAGAAGTTAAATAGGTCATTATAAGTAAACTCTATATAAGGAAATATTGGTTTGAAAAAATTAGTAGCATATATTACCGCTGGATTTCCAGATAACAATTTTACAGTTGATTTAGCATTTTCATTAAAAGACGCAGGTGTTGATTCACTTGAACTTGGTATTCCATTTTCTGATCCTGTGGCCGATGGTCCAATTATTGAAGAAGCTAACCTAAAAGCCTTGCAAAATGGGTTTAAGATTAAACAAATTTTTGATATTTCAAAACAGATAAGTAGCGAGATAGATACTTTATGGATGGGTTATTTTAACTCTTTTTATCATCAAGGTGTAGATTTTTTTACTAATAAGGCAAAAGAGTATGGAGTGAGTGGATTTATAATACCAGATCTTCCTTACGAAGAAGCAGTTATATATACAGAATCTATGCAGACAAAAAATATATCTCTTATCTCTTTTGTTGCTCCCACAGATTCACATGAAAGAGTTCAACAAATAGTAAGTAAAAGTAACAAATTTATCTATCTTGTAGCATATACCGGTGTTACGGGAAGTGGCTATAATGAAGACTTAAACAAAACAATAGCAAGTATAAGAAAATCTACAACAACACCAATTTATGTTGGTTTTGGTGTAAATGAAAATACAGCTAAAAAGAGAGCAAAAGATGTTAATGGTGTTATAGTTGGAAGTGCTTTTGTAAAAATACTTCTTGACGATACATTAAGCAGTAGTGAAAAGATTAAAAAAATAACATGTTTAGCTAGAGTTATAAAAGAGAGTATAAATAGCTAGCTTTTATGAAATTATCTTGTTGGCTTAAAAATTATAAGCATACTTGGCAAAAGAAGAAGAGACCCTAAAAGTGATGTTATCATAGCAATTATAGTTAAAAATCCAAAGTAAATTGTTGGAGTGAAGTTTGATAACAATAAAATAGAAAAACCTAAAATAATAGCAAAAGATGTATAGCACATTGCATAACCAACACTATTGTGCGATCGTTGCATGGCTTTTGTAAAACTGTTATCTTGCTTTAACTCTTCATAAAAACGATGTATATAGTGTATTGCATCATCAACTCCAATTCCTAAGCTAATAGCTGCAATGGTTATTGTCATTAAATCGAGAGGTATATTTAGCCATCCCATAAAACCAAAAATAACAGTTACAGATATTGTATTAGTAATGATAGCAATGAGTGCAATTTTAAGATTTCTAAAAATAGATAAAAACATTATAAAAAAAATAATTAAAACAAAGCCTAGAGTGATTATTTGAGAATCAAATAGAGATTGCAACATGTTATTATAGAGTATCATCAAATTCGATTGTTTGAAAGATGCAGTTTTGGGGTCTATTATCTCTTTGAGGTCATTATCTATTTTGTTTATTAGTTCATCTCTTCTTAGTTTAGGATTTGAATCAATAATGCGAGTAGCAAATCTTATCTCATTTTCATCTATGTTTAAATATGGATCAAGTATGGTTTTTTTAAATTCTAATGGCAACTTATTGTATAGAAGTGCTAAAGAAAAGCTATCTAACTCATTATCATTAAGTGATTGAATTAGTTTTAGTATTGTTCCTATTGATTGAACATTTCCTATCTCTTCATTGCTATTTAGATAGTCGTGTATTTTAAGTATTAGTTGTAATTTATTGTCAGTAAACCAGTATTTATTTTCATTTTGTGTCTCTTCAAATTCATTATCAAAACTATCAAAACTATCAAATTCAGTGTCATCAGACATGTGATTACTATCTTCTAGTGAAGTTATTTTTCTCTCTTTAAATTTTACAATAATATCGAGCGGTGTAGTTCCACCCAATTTTTTGTCTACTATTTCCATCCCTTTGTATATTTCTGTAGTAGGTTGAAAATAGTTTATAAAACTGTTTTCAACTACAAGTCTAGTTGCTCCACTTAAACTAAAAAGAGCTACAACAGCACTAATAATAAATATGGTTTTTTTATGATGTTTTACCAAGCTTGACATTATATTTGTAGGTGTAAATACTTTAGTTTTTCTTATATTTTTTTTTGATTTTGGAAGCATAATCAAAAGAGCAGGAAAAATTATAAATGATAAAATAAGCGACATAGCAATACCTCCACTCATCATCCAGCCCAAATTTACTATAGGCAAAATACTTGAAAATGCAAGCGAAGAAAAACCAACAATAGTTGTAAGTATTGCAAAAAAAGATGGAGAAAGCTTTGACATCATTGTTGCAAGAACAAGGTTTTTTTGTGAGTAGTCTGGATGCAAGAGATCCAACTCTTTGTATCTAACAATCAAATGAAGAACAATAGCAAAAGTGATAATAAGTTGAATAGATACAAAGTTTGAAGATATAACAGTAACCTTCCAGCCAAAAAATCCAAGCAAACCAGTTGTTGAAACTATAGAACTTATACTAATAACAAGAGGAAGAATAACCCATTTTAATTCTTTAAAAATAAACCATAGCGATATTGCAAGTAAAAACAAAAGTACAGAACCAAAAACTAAAAGATCATTTTTGATAAAACTAATTAAGTCATCACTTATCATATCAACCCCACCTAAAAATAGTTCTCCACTATGTTTATACTCTTTTAAAATAGAACGAATATTTTTTATTAAAATATGATTTTTTTCTCTTAGTTCATCTTTTTGCTCTATTGATGTAATTTCTGTATTTTTTAAGTTTAACACAATAGCAGTTGTTTTAAAATCTGCACTTACTAAATTATCTCTATAAATAGGGCTACTTAAAAATTCATTTTTTACTAAAGTTAAATCAAGCTTTGAGTTTTCTAATGTTGGTATATTGTATATAATATCTTTTAAAGGCATATTGGAACTTTGAAGTAGAGGCACATTTAGTATAGAAGTAATTGAGCCTATTTTATCTAGTGTTTCTAGTTTTACACTCATCTCTTTTATTGAATTTAGAGTTACCAAAGAGAGAAGATATTCATTTGGAGAAAAAGCAATTATTAAGATATTTGGAGAGTAAAATTTTTTTGTAACCTCTTGTGCAAAAAGTAAATCTGCATCATTTTTAAGCAAAAGTGTCTCGCTAGAAGCATCAATTTTGAGCTTAGTTGCACCAGTAGCAAATATAGAGACTACAAGACTAACTAAAATAAGTACTTTTACAGGGTGTAAAAATAAAAATTTTTCATAAAAATTACTTATCATTTAACTCTTATTTTTTCTAAAAGCATCTCATATGATTCATTTTGTAGTAGATTGTTAAATTGTACTTTGTATATTTTGATAAGACTAATACCCATTATGTCTACATCATATATGAGCCAACCTCTATTTTTTGATTTGTAAAATTTATATGTAATATCGTAAGTATCACTGCTCCCCACTAATTCTGTTAAGAGCCAAACTCTTTTTTTATTTATCTCTTTAAGTTTAACTATATTAAGTTTTTCATCTGTATATAGACTTATTTTTACTAAATATGCTTTTTTTAGATGCAAAATGAATATTTTTGAAAATTCTTCACGCTGTTTTGTTGTCATTTGAGACCAATTCATTTTGCCTAAAGAGAGTTTTGTCATAAGTTGATAATCAAATATTTGATCAAAAAGAGGAAAAATCTTTTTTGTTTTCTCATCAATACTTAACTCTTTTTGAGAAATTATATTAATTGTACTCTCTATTCTACTCTTCATTGTTGAGGAGATTTCTTCTTTTTCTAAAGCCAAAGAAGATGTTGCCAAAAAAATTACAACCATTATGCTTTTTAATAACACTTTACTCCTTTATCTCTTTATCTCTATTTTGTTCATATGCAGTCTTTAATAAAAGATATAAGTTTATCGAATCTTTCCTTATATTTTCATATACATCTATATATAAAGAGTATTCATTGCCTGTTCTATATGTATTTATGAAAAGATAAGTATTATTATTAGTAAAGATGTTTTTCTCTCTTTTTTGTGCATAATAAATTGGATCAATAAAACCGTCGCCTATTAGCCCCACGATATCTCTAAAATTATATGGACCAAATAGTGGCAGAACAATATGCACATTGTCTCCTGCTCCATAAAAACCCAAAGTTTGCCCAAAATCTTCATCATGAGGCTCGAGTCCACCTTCACTTCTAGCAATATCTATAAAACCAGCTAAACCATATGTTGAATTTATAATAAATCTAGCACTCTCATTAAAAGCATGATGAAATTTTAGTTGTAAAATGTTGTTGATAAATCTTATTGGAAATCGTATATTCTCAAAAGCGTTATATATTCCCACTCTAATAGGCTTAGGGGCTATATAGCCATACCCTGTTGCTATATATCTTACAGCATAAACATATATAAAATCGTTAAATTTTGTCATTTTAATATTGTATGTTTCAAGTGGATCCCATGAAGGGTTTATACTCTCTTCACTAAATTCATCTTCAAACAGATCAAAACTGTTAGATTCTTGCTCACTGTTAGACGTAAAACTTTTTTGAGAAAATATTTGAGATTGACCACTTAAAAGTGAGAAAGATAGTAAAATAGAAACCATAACTTTTAGCATGTAAAAATACTTTATATAATCTATTTGCAGAATATTAAAATCTAGTTTTTATTTTTCTGTAGCTGTAATCATACTCTATAATGCACTTATTTGTCAATATTACTAAACCCCAATAATTCCATAAGACTTAGATAATCAGCTAAGAACATTTATAATACAGTATATAAAAGGAAAAGCTACACTTAACATTTTCACCCATTAGATTCAGCCTACCATCAAAGTGAGTTACAAGTTGAGAGATAGTTAAACTCCAATTTCTTACCGGCATAGTCCATTTTTTTGAGGCAGTTTTAACTTTTTTTTCTCCTCTGATTTGTTAGTCCTTCAACTTGCATATACTCTCTAAGTAGATTATTTATAAGAGTTTGATAGGCTATCTTTTTTTCACCTGCTTGTTTTTTTAAGAATATTAAAATATCATTATCTAATCTCATAGATGTAGGGATTTTCTTTGGTTTAAAAAATCTTCCTCTAACACCATCTGAAAAGTCATAATTATCTTCTAATTCAAAACTATCATACTTTGCTCTTTCTTCAACACTTTTCATAACTATCCCTTTCTTGTTTATTTGCTTTTCTCGCACTTACTATTCTTGTAATTTCTTCTCCATCATCTGTAAAAAATAGAGATTCCATGCTTTTCTTGATTTAGTTTATTTTTATCTTCATTCCATTAGTATATTTTATATCTTGTCGCAATAGATTAAAGTGATCTCTTTTCTGCCTTTGTAAATTGCTAATTCTCTAACATGTAAAGAGTAAATTTTTCCAAGTTCAAAATTGCAATCTACTCCATAAATATATATTGTATCTCTATTTTTATCTTCAACTAAAATTCCATATTTACTTATGTGAATTACCATTACATTATTTAATATATAGTTTACTCTTCCTTTTTTCAAAAGTAATTTTTTTATAGTTATTTCCTGCGGTAATTCAACATTTTGCACATGTGTAGTAAAAGCTGCTGAAATTGCAAAGTGATCACTGTATCCAGCTCCAAGATGCTTTCCTTTGCCTTTTTTAGAGATTTGCCATCTTTTTGCATTGCCGTATTTACCAACAAGATAATGAAGTTTATATGTTCTAAATGTTCCATTTATGTACATTTCATGAAGAGATGGAGACACTATTATATGGTCTATTGCATTTTTTATTTTGAAAAATTTATATGAATATCTATCACTATAAGGAGTATCGTACCAAAGATTATAGTTACCTTTTGAGATCAATTCTAACTCTTGACCCCAGCCTTTTTTTCGCTTTTTTAATGGAGAGTTAAAATCACCAATAAGTATATAGTTCTCCTCTTTTTCATAAAGAGATTTCAATTTTTCTGCAAATTTCATGCGAGTCTTTACGGGGTGTCTATATGAAGGCCAATGGTTCATGAAAATTGTTACATGTAGACTATCTATATCTAGAACTACTTTGTGAATAGGTCTAAATCGTTTTAATATATTATATGTTTTATGCTCTTTTATAGGATATTTTGATAGTAAAACTATATCAAGCCCATCATACTTTGAAGAGCTATACATGTAAGGAAATTTTTTATCTCCTAAAGCTAGATTAAGTCTTTTTAAAACCTCTGCATTCTCTACTTCTTGAAGTGAAATTATATCGGCATCTACATCTTTAATAACTCTAGCTAAATTTTTTATTTTTATTGTAAGCATTTTTTCATTCCAACCACTTTTGGAGTTTACAATATATTTTTCATACTCATTACCACTATTTTTTGTATCAAAAAGATTTTCAACATTAAAAGATGCCACACTAAATTGTGATGAGTAGATGAAAACAGGTAGAATAAAAAGAGTAAAAAATTTTATCATATCATAGGTAGAAATTCTCTTTTTAAATCACAAAAGTATTCTAACTCACCAGTTTTTATCTTATAATACCACCCTCGAAGTGATAATTTTCCGCTACTAACTCTATCTTTAATTTCTGGATATGACAAAAGGTTTTTCATTTGAAAAACAATAGATACTTTCTCTGTAAGTTCTAATTTTTTATTTTTAGTTGCATTTTTATCAATACTATTTTCTACATGTTGCTTAGCTTCCAAGCCTAAATCTAGCCATTTTTTAACATGAAGAAGGTTTTTATTATCTATTTTTTTATACAAACTATCTATTGCCCCACAATTAGAGTGTCCACAAACTATAATATCTGTTACTTTTAAAATATGTACTGCATACTCTATTCCAGCAGCAGTTGCATGGTAGTCATTATCTGGGGAAAAAGGTGGAACAAAATTGCCTATATTTCTAAGAACAAAAAGATCACCGGGATTCGAATTTGTAATAAGAGCAGGATCGACTCTAGAATCACTACATGCTATAAATAGTACTTTTGCTTTTTGACCATTTTTTACTAAATCTAAAAATTTATTTTCATATTTTTTAAATTTTTTACCTTTAAAACTCCCATATCCATCTATTAAATCTTGTATTTTCATAATGAATACTCCTTTATGACATATTTATTTAATAAGCTTTAAAGCTTAAGTAATTTTGACGAATAGCGTCATAGAGTATAATGCCCGCTGACACTGCTTGGTTTAGACTTCTTCCATTTTTACCCATGGGTATTGTGATAGCATTTTCCCATTTTACTTTCATAAGCTCCAATGGTAAACCTGTTGATTCTCCTCCTAGAAAGATAAAATCATTTTTTTTAAATTCAACATCAAAATAGGGCTTACTGCTTTTTGTAGTTGCAAAATAAAAATTATCTTTTTTATTTCCATGTGCTGCTAAAAAGTCATCTAAGCTATCCCAAATGGTTATATCAAGCAGATTCCAATAATCCAAACCAGCTCTTTTTATATTTTTATCATTTATATGAAAACATGTTGGTTTTACTATATGAAGTTTACAATTTGTATTTACACACAAACGCCCTATACTTCCTGTATTTTGTGGTATTTGAGGATAGACAAGAACTATATTAAACATTAAATTTATTTTCAATTTTTTTCATAACTCTTCTTTTGTACTCATCTTTTATGTTTTCTTTTTTAAATCCATCTTTTATCACTTTAGCGATAGTAACTCCTCCACTAAATACTTCATGGTAAATATCGAACTTTTTAGCACGCTTTATCACATCTTTTTTATAATTTCCTAACCACTTTTTTATAGGCATATTAATAGCAATTATAAATAGTTCTTTATCACTTACACCATTTTTATAGAAAGGTTGATTTTTAAAGGTTTTCAAATAGTGATTTGGAGCTTCTAATTTTTTAAACCAATCTAAGGGATCAAAACCACTCATATTGGCTATAATATAAAAAAAGTAGTATAAATTTTTAGAGTATATTTTTTTCAACTCTTCTTCAATGCCTTCGCACCTAATGCTACATGTAAAAAATTTTTCAAAAAGTTTCAATTTGCACATGTAAATAAATCCTATTTCAAGATGTTTAGCAATAAAAATTTTTTCAAGTTCCCATAAAATTCTTGTTTTACTAAGGTCTTCTAACTCTATATCATGCATGATATCTAATGTTTTTTTATCTATCTCAAAGCCAAATCTAGCACTAAATTGCACTGCTCTTAAAACTCTCAAACTATCTTCTTTAAAAGTTTTTTCATTTATAAGAGAAATTTTTTGTTGCTTTATACTCTCTTGTCCACTCCAAAAATCTAAAAGCTCTCCTGTAAAGATATTAATCATCATAGCATTCATGCTAAAATCTCGTCTTTTTGAAGCTATTTTTTCATTATCAGTTATCTCAACTTCAAATGCCTTATGACCTAATCCTGTTTTTTTCTCAACTCTAGGAAGTGCTAAATCTACATTTTTTAACTTATAAACAAAAAAACTTTTACCTACTCCTAAAGCACTATTTTGCTCCATAAGTTCATTAAAACTATTTGGACTAATATCATAAACCTCAATATCTAAATCTTTAATTTTATTGTTTAAAAATAGATCTCTAACACAACCTCCAACAAGATATGCTCGTTTAGTGTGCGAAGATAAAATATTGACAATACTTTGTATTTCGAGTTGTAAATTTGATGAAAATTTATCTATTATCAAGTTTTTCTAATCTTTTGTCCAAAATTGCCAAAGAGTACTCTAGAAAGTTTAAAGTTAAGTCAATTTTTGCTTCAATATTTTTATTGCTTGGTGATTGAAAACCTTCAAAAAGAACAAGTATTCTCTCTTTCATACTTTCACAAAAATATCTTTCATCATCTAGTGTCTCACATGTAGTCTCTTCTACAGGCAAAGACTTTTCTTTATTTGTTATTTTAATTATCTCTTCTTTTTTAGTTTCGACTTTTAATTTTTCTTCTATCTCTTTAGTTTTATCATCTTCGTTCTCTAATTCAGCTAGAGTTGATAAAATTATATCTTTTAATTCCATTTAATAAGCCACCTTTCAAATTCTAAAAACTCTACTTCACTATTCATACTAACAAAAAAATTTTTCATATCTTCATTAACATGTAGATATTTTTTACGAATACCAGATAGTCGCTTTATTGCAACTTTTGCGTCTTTATTGTTTGGGTTTATTTTTAGTAACTCTTTATATATCTCAAGTGCTTCGTTTTTGAGACCTTGCAACTCATAGATAGAAGCTAGAGTAAGAGTTTTCATATTTTTGCTACATTTTTTGCAATAATCGAACCCATCTCACTTGTAGAGCAGATTTTTTTAGCTCCATAATTAGCTAAATCTTTTGTTCTGTATCCATCTTTTAGTACTTTTTGTATAGCTTTTTCTACTCTTAATGCAGCACTCTCTTCGCCAAGACTAAAGCGTAACATCATAGCCGCACTCATAATAGTAGCTATTGGATTTGCAATTCCTAATCCAGCAATATTGGGAGCAGAACCATGAATAGGCTCAAAGAGTCCAACTTTTCCACCAATAGATGCAGATGGTAAAAGCCCAATAGACCCGCAAATCATACTTGCCTCATCACTTAAAATATCTCCAAACATGTTACTAGTAAGCATAACATCAAATTGTTTAGGATCATATACTAATTGCATAGCTGCATTATCGACATACATGTGCGATAAAGAGACTTCACTATAATTCTTTGCTACCTCTTCAACAGTCTCTCTCCAAAGCTGACTAACTTCAAGAACATTCGCTTTGTCAATTGAGCATACTTTTTTGCGTCTTCTCATAGCACTATCAAATGCTACTATTGCAACTCTTTTTATCTCCTCTTTAGTATAAACCATTGTGTTTAAAGCTTTTTTTGTATTTTTATTACGAGGTTGACCAAAGTAGATGCCACCAGTAAGCTCACGAACAATCAAAAGATCAACTCCCCTTAAAACCTCTGGCTTAATTGTACTAACATCAAGAAGTTCATCAAAAACATTTATTGGTCTTAAATTTGCATAAACTCCAAGCTCTTTTCTAAGTCTTAAAAGTCCGCTTTCAGGGCGAAGATGACGCTCTAGGCTATCCCATTTCTCTCCTCCAATTGCACCAAATAAAATAGCATCACTTTTTTTACAACCTTCGACTGTCTCATTTGGAAGTGGGTTATTGGTTATGTCATAAGCACAACCACCCATAAGATACTCTTTGTAACTTAACTTAAAGTTTTCATTTAAACAGACCGCATTTAGCACTTTTATAGCTTCATTTACTATCTCAAATCCTATGCCATCACCTTTTATAATTGCTATATTGTAACACTTCATTTAATTCTCCTCAAACTTGAATATAATGACAAGCTAATTTGATTTTTTTATATAATTCATAAGACCGCCACAGCCCACAAGTGTTTGCATAAATTTTGGAATTGGTATGAATTTATAAATTTTACTACTATTTTTACTCTTTAAAGTTCCACTGTTCATGTTTATGGTTATTGTATCGTTCTCTTCTATTTTACTGCTTTCATTTAGCTCAAAAATAGGAAGACCTATATTGAAAGCATTTCTATAAAAAATTCTTGCAAAACTTTTTGCCACAATTGCACTTATGCCCGCTGCTTTTAGAGCCAAAGGAGCATGTTCTCTTGATGAGCCACAACCAAAATTTTCACCAGCGACTATAATGTCGCCCATTTTTAGCCTCTCTATAAAAGTAGGGTCGATATCTTCCATAACATGTTTTGCTAACTCTTTAGGGTTTGAAGTGTTAAGATAACGAGCGGCAATTATTAAGTCTGTATCTATATTGTCACCAAATACCCAAACTTTTCCATTAATTGAATGCATAAAAATCCTTGATAAAATCATAATTTTTACAATTATTTTATCTAAAAGCTAGTATGAAGTAGATTAAATTAACTGTTTTGTTATTCAATACTCAAAAATTGTTTATCGAATCTCTATTTTGTTATATTTAATTAAATTTTAATTTAATATTAGTAAAATAATAGTCAAGACACAAAAAAAGGATTTTAGATGAAAAAAATTGCTATATCAAGCTTGTTGGCATTTGTAATGAGTGTTAGTTTGAATGCGAATAATTCAGGAGGGTGGTTTATTGGTGGTGAGTTAGGAATGATGAGTGTTGGAGTGTATGAAGAGAGAGCACCAGAAAATGCTATTCTTAAGGACGAGGATTCTTATGATGCGTTTAACGCAGCTATAAAATTTGGTAAATATGGCAATAATAGTCGTGTATATGGTTTTTATGAAAATCAAGGTGAAGAAGATTCAAGTTTTGATAATTCAACAGCAAATACATTTGGTGTAGGTTATGACTATCTATTTATAAACTCTACAAAAATTGTTCCTTTTGTCGGTGTTCAAGCTATGTATATGAGTGTAAATATTGATGGTTCCAATTTAGCACCATCAGGACCTGGTCTTGGTGTAGGTTTTGGTTTCATATACCCTATTACAAATAATATAGAAATTGAAGCAGGTTATAGAGTAGTAAGTTTAGGAGTAATTGATTCTGCAGAATGGATGCCAGAAATATGCGAACATCCAAATGAGCATAAAGTTGGATTAAAAGATTATACGCAATCTTATATTGGTTTGAACTATAAGTTTTAGAGGTATTGTCTCTATATTTTACTAAACTGTTTCGTGTCCTTTAAGTTTTTTTTAGGATACGACAACAGTATAGAAACTAACACAATTAGTGCCACAATGTAGACCCAAATTGGAACAGGAACGGGATCACCCGTGGCATATGAGTGCATACCAGCAAGATAATAATTCACACCAAAGTATGTCATTAAAA
>JAERRW010000020.1 GCA_016735235.1 Sulfurospirillum sp.
TGATTGGAACACTAAAAAAATACTCTCTTGGAAGTTATCTAACACTATGGATATAAAGCTTACAACCGATGTGTTAAATGAAGCATTATCACTCTATCCTAAACCAGAGATATTTAAATAAGTACAATTTAGAGATGAATTATTCTGTTTAAGCTTGGTTGGTTTAAGGGGAGGGTTACAGTGTTTTAAGTTTATATTCTAAAAATTAAATAAAAGACAATTTTTATCCTTTTGTAAGTTTGTATTGATTATAATTATTAAAATTAATAAAGGATAAAAAATGTTAAAAAAATTGATCGCTGGTGTGGTTTTAGTTTCAAGTATAGTTTATGCTTCAAGTGAAGTCAATGTCTATTCACATAGGCATTATGATTCTGACAAACAACTCTTTAAGATGTTTGAAGACAAAACAGGCATTAAGGTAAATATAGTTAAAGCAAAAGCAAATGAGCTTATGATGAGGTTAGAAAAAGAGGGAAAAAACTCTCCTGCTGATATCTTTATAACAGCAGATGTTGGAAGGCTGTATCTTGCACAAAGTAAAGGTCTATTTCAAAAAATAGATTCACAATATCTAAACGAAACCATACCAGAGCAGTTAAGAGAGAAAGATGGCTACTGGTTTGGCTTAACAAAAAGAGCAAGAGTTATAGTCTATAACAAAGACAAAGTAAAACCAAGTGAGTTATCTACTTATGAAGATTTAACGGCTCCAAAGTGGAATAAAAGAGTTATTATAAGAAAATCATCAAACATATACAACCAATCTTTGTTAGCTTCCATGATAGATTCACAAGGTAGAGAAAAAGCAAAAATTTGGGCAGAAGGTATCGTAAAGAATATGGGAAGAGCGCCTACTGGAAGTGATAGAGACCAGATGAAAGCAGTTGTTGCTGGTGTTGGTGATGTCGCTATTGTTAATACTTACTATGTTGGACAGCTTTTAAACTCTAAAAAAAGCAATGAAGTTATGGTAGGCAAGAAGATGGGAGTCTTTTTTCCAAATCAAGGAGAAGGCGAACGAGGCACTCATATTAATATCTCTGGAGCTGGAGTCACACTAAGTAGCAAAAACAGAGATAATGCTATAAAGCTATTGGAGTTTTTAGCAAGCCCTGAAGCACAAAAGGTATTTGCTGAAGCAAACTATGAGTATCCAGCAAATCCAAATGTAAAAGCTTCAAAACTTATACAATCTTTAGGAACATTCAAAGAAGACTCAATCGAGCTTTACAAATATGGTGTTTATAATGCCGAAGCAGTAAAAATATTTGATGAAGTTAACTGGAAGTAATTTATCATGGCTAAGTATAACTACAGGAGCAACTCTTGTGGTTATACTTCCTATCATTCTTATAGTTTTTTATGGGCTTGGGACTGATGGGGAAAACCTACAACATTTAAAAGATACCGTTCTTTTAAAATATATCGGAACAACTGCAAAACTTCTGCTTTTTGTCTCTATACTGTCTTTGATTTTTGGTATAGGCTCTGCTTTCATAGTTACATTTTATGAGTTTAGATTTCAAAAGACTTATACCATAGGACTTGTTTTGCCATTTGTAATTCCTGCCTATATTTTGGGTTTTATATACTCTGATATTTTTGGTTACTATAGTTATCTGCATATATTTTTGATGGATTTGGGCTTTAAGAATTACTTTGATGTGTTGAATTTTAACACCGTAAGTTTTGTTCTTGCTTTAGCACTCTATCCATATATCTACCTCATGGTACGAGCCTCTTTTTTGAAAAATGCAAACACACTTTTAAGACCGGCTTTAAGCTTGGGCATGTCTAAAGAAAAGGCACTTTTTAGAGTTGTATTACCTCTTAATCGTGTTGCTATTGTTGGAGGACTCTCTTTGGTTTTGATGGAGACTATTAGTGAGTATGGTGTTGTGAGTTATTATGGCGTTGATACTCTTAGCACTGCTGTATTTAAAAGTTGGTTTGATATGGGAGATTCAGGGAGTGCATCTTATATATCTTCGATTGCTATGATTTTTATATTGGTTATTTTACTAATAGAGAAGTTTTCACAAGGTAGAGCTAGATACACTGCAGAATCAGCATCATTACCGTTTGAAAAAATAAAACTAAAGGGCATAAAGGCTTTTTTTGTACATACTTTTTTGTCTATTCCTCTACTTTTTGGTTTTGTTTTGCCGTTTATATGGATAGTAAATTACACTTTTAAGTATGCAAAAGAGAGAATTGATGAAGAGTTTTTTATAGTGATTTTGAACTCTTTTGTAGCTTCTGCTTTTGCTTCATTTATCATTATCATACTCGCAGTAATTCTAGCATACACTTACAGACTAGCCCCAAGCATCTACACTAAATATATCAACAAGTTTGCATCACTAGGCTACAGTATGCCGGGAGCTGTTGTGGCTATCGGTATCATCATACTTTTTGCTGATTTTGATCACTATCTTATAGAGAACTTTGGTTTTAAAGAGTTACTTTTAAGCGGAACTCTGTTTGCTCTTGTTTTTGGGTATGTTGTTAGGTTTTTAGCAGTTGGGCTAAGTTCGGTTCTATCTTCTTTTGAAAAAGTTGAACTCAATATCAACAAGGCTTCAAGAAATCTAGGCAAAACGCCATTGCAAACACTTTTTCAAATTGAACTACCTTTGCTAAAAAACTCCTTAATAATTGCTTATATCTTGGTCTTTATCGACACAATAAAAGAGCTTCCTCTAACTTTGATACTGCGACCATTTAACTACGAAACACTAGCAACAAAAACTTACGAATTGGCGATCAATGAGATGGTACAAGAATCAGCAGTCTATGCATTTTGTATCATACTCATCTGCTTTATACCCATAATATTTAATTTAAAGGATCACAAGTGATATTAAATTTAAAACACATTGCAAAAAACTTTGGAGAAATAGAAGTTCTTAAAGATATAAATGTAGATTTAAAAGAGGGTGAAATTCTTACTATACTAGGGGCTAGCGGAAGTGGAAAAAGCACTATATTAAACCTTATAGCAGGCTTTGAAAAACCAGATTACGGTAGCATAAACATATATGGTAAAGATACAAGACAAAAAGAACCACACGAGAGAAATGTAGGATTTGTTTTTCAAAACTATGCACTTTTTCCTCATCTAAATGTTTTTAAAAACATATCGTTTGGTATCGGCAAAATAGATATATCAAAACAGACTTTACAAGTAGAAAAGCTACTAAAACTAACGGGTTTACAAGGATGCGAAAAGCGATACCCTCATGAACTCTCAGGAGGGCAACAACAACGAGTAGCGCTAGCAAGAACTCTAGCAACCAATCCAAAACTAATTCTCTTTGATGAAGCATTTTCAAATGTAGATGCAATCTTAAAATCAAAAATTCAAAAAGAGTTGATTAGTATTATAAAAAGAAGTAGAGTAAGTGCGGTTTTCGTTACCCATGACAGCAAAGAAGCACTTAGTATTAGTGATAAAATAGCATACCTAAAAGATGGCAAAGTCTCTCAATTTTCCACTCCAAAAGATATATACAATAAACCATCTTCAAAGTCAGTAGGACACTTCTTTGGAAAGGCAAACTTTATAGAAAAAGCTGGAAAAAACTACTGTGTACGACCAGAAGAGTGCATTATAAAAAAGAGTGGCAAGCATAAAGGACTTATTACAAATATCTCATATCACGGAGAGAGACAAGAGGTAGAACTTGACTTTAAATACAATGAAAAAGAGTATAAATTTATCACTTATGTAGATAAAAACTTTGATTTAACTAATACAAAAAGTTTAAATTTTGATATAATTTGGAAAAATAGTAATTGCATGGATATCTACACAATGCAACCATAGCAGATACAACATGTAGCCACAAACACCTCTTTTTTGCCTTTTTTTGATCAATTAATATATAGTTTATACTAAAAATTATCTTGATTTTATATGCGAAAAATAATTATGCTTAAATTTAGATCAATTTAATTAGTTTATCAAATATCAAGTAAAAATTAAGTATTATAAATCTTAATTTTATGTGATAAAAGGAAGATATTTTGTTTGAGATTTTAACTGATTCATTTAAGATAGCTATTAATAAAATAAGGTTTGCGGATGATGAAAAAGCACTACAACATGCACTCAATACTCTAAAAAGATCACTTTTAAAAGCTGATGTTTATCATAAAGTGGTTAAGGATTTACTCAAAGTAGTAGAAGTAGAAACAAAAGAGAAAGGTGTTGGGCAGCTTAACTTTCTTAAGTCTTTAAAAGATAATTTAACAATTATGCTTACTGCTCCTGGAAATCAAGGATTTGTTTATGCCCCAAGGGCTCCTACAAGAGTTTTAATGGCAGGACTTCAAGGAAGTGGTAAAACAACAACAACAGTAAAATTAGCAAACTACTTAAAACTTAGAAATAAAAAAGTGTTAATTGCCGCTTGCGACATGCAAAGATTGGCCGCTGTTGAGCAACTTAAGCAACTTTGTAAACAAAATGAATTAGATTTATTTTTCAATGAAAATGAGCAAAATCCAGTAAAAATTGCAAAAATGGCAGTAGAGAAAGCAAAAGATGGCTTGTATGATGTTCTTTTGGTTGATACTGCTGGTCGTTTGGCTATAGATGAAGAACTTATACAAGAACTCAAAGAGATACAAAAAATTATTAAGTCTGATGAGGTTTTTTATGTGGCGGACTCTATGACTGGTCAAGATGCCATTAAAAGTGCTGGTACTTTTAATGATAAGTTAGGTTTAAGTGGGGTAATTCTTAGTAAATATGATGGTGATAGCAAAGGAGGTATCGCTTTAGGAATTGCTAAACAGATAAATATACCTCTTCGTTTTATAGGAACTGGTGAAAAAGTATCTGACTTGGAGCTATTTGTTCCAGATCGTATTGTTAATCGCCTAATGGGTGAAGGTGATTTAGAGACACTTGCTGAAAAAACCGCGGCTATTATTGATGAGAAAAAAGCTAAAATATTGACAAAGAAGATAAAAAAGGGTGAGTTTAATTTCAATGATTTCTTAGAACAGATGGAGCAAATGAAGAAACTAGGTAGCATGAAATCTCTTATGGGAATGATTCCGGGCATGTCTGGCATGACAAGTAAGCTAAAAGATATTGATTTAGAAAATTCTGCCGAGATGAGACACATGAAAGCTATGATAGGTTCTATGACTAAAAAAGAGCGTGAAACACCTTCAATACTCAATAATACTAGAAAAAGAAGAATTGCTGCTGGAGCTGGACTTTCCAATATTGATGTAAATAAATTTTTAAAACAGTTTAAAAATGCTTCTAGAATGGCAAAGAAATTTTCTGGTAAAAAAGGGATGCAAGATTTACAAAATATGATGATGCAAACAAAACCCAGAGGAATTCCACGCTAGTTATCAATAACTATATTTATATTTAAGTAGTTTTTAGATAACATTGTGCTTGTTTTTAATTTACAAAAAAATCCCTCTGTGATTGTAAGTTATATTAAGACGCCAAAAGGCGGTAAGAGGCACAAATAGGCTATTTGTATAATAATTTATTTTGCTTTCAAAATTACCTCCAAATTTATTTTTTAAGGAAAGACATGACCGTTGTTAGATTAACAAGAATGGGTAGAAAGAAAAAACCTTTTTACAGAATTGTAGTTACAGATAGTAGAAAAAAAAGAGATGGTGGCTGGATCGAGTCTATTGGTTATTATAATCCTATGACACAACCTGCAACTCTTAAATTCGATAATGAGAGACTTACTTATTGGAAAAGTGTTGGGGCTAAACTAAGTGCTAGGGTAGCGAGAATTACTAAATAATTTATCGAGGTTTAGCTAAATAGGAGTAGTAAGATGGTTGAAAAATTTCTTGAAGAGTTTGCAAAACTTATTGTAAATAGTCCAGAATCAATAGTAGTAAAAAAAGAGGATATTAATGATACTTTTTGTGAAATAACTATTATGTCCGATAAGGACGATATTGGCAAACTTATTGGAAAAGATGGCAAAATGATAAATTCATTAAAAACTCTTATTTCTGGCTGTAAAGCAAAAAATGGAAAATCTTATAGAGTAACAGTAAAAGTAAACGATGAATAGAGAAGAATCTCTAATAGAAGTTGCTCAAATAGGGCGGCTTGTTGGACTTAGAGGTGAGCTAAAACTACATGTACATAGCGATTTTCCTGAACAGTTTAAGGCTAAAAAAAAATTTCTTACACAAAAAAATATTGAACTTGAAATAACAGCATATAGTGAAAAAAAAGGTTTAATCTTGTTTCGTGGGTATGAGAGCAGAGAAGCGGCGGCTTGCTTGATCAATTCGTACCTAATGACAACAATGAAAGCTACTCTTGAGGATTGTAACCTTAGTAATGATGAATTTTTTTGGTTTGATATTATTGGGTGTTGTGTAAAAGAAAAAAATCAACTTTTGGGTGTTGTAGATGAGATGCATAGAATTGGTATTTTAGATTACATGGTCATTAAAACTGATAAAACTTTACTAGATAAAAAGTTACCAAGAACATTATTTATGCCATACATAGATAGATATATCGTCTCGATGAATAAAAAAGAGAAGACTATACATGTAAAAGATGGATTAGAACTTTTAGAGTATAGCTAATGGTATTTACTTATGTTACACTGTTTCAAAATTTGATTTCTTCTTATTTTAAGGACTCTATAATGAAAAGAGCTATAGAGAAAAATCTCATTAGTATAAATTTTTATAATCCACGAGATTTTACAACAAATAAACACAATAAAGTAGATGATTATCAAGCGGGCGGAGGTGCGGGACTTTTACTAAATGCTCAACCGTTATTAGATACTCTCAAAAAAATAAAAAATAAAAATAAAAATATCTATTTTATTTTTCCTGCACCAGCTGGAAAAACTTTTATTCAAGCTGATGCAAAAAGACTTGCAAATAAAGAGCATATAGTATTTGTAAATGGCAGATATGAAGGAATTGACGAAAGAGTTGTTGAGACTTATGCAGATGAAGTTTTTTCTATTGGTGATTATATTTTAACTGGTGGCGAGTTAGCAAGTTGTGTAATGAGTGATGCAATTAGTAGAAATATAGATGGAGTTTTAGGAAATAAAGAGTCTTTGAGTGAAGAGAGTTTTGAAAACATGCTTATTGAAGCCCCATCTTTTACAAAACCTGCTATCTATGAAAATAGATCCATTCCATCAGAGTTTTTAAAGGGAAATCATGCTAAAATAATCAACTTAAAAAACGAGATGGCAAAACTAAAGACAAAGTACTTTAGACCAGATTTATATCTACATGCCAAATGCAAAAAGGAAAAATAAATGAGAAATAGGTATATTGAGTCTTTTGAAAAAGCACAAATAGCAAAAAAGAATATTCCAGATTTTAGAGCTGGCGATACACTAAGAGTAGCAGTAGAGATTAAAGAAGGTGAAAAAAAACGTATTCAAAATTTTGAAGGTGTATGTATAGCAAGACGCGGTGAAGGTACTGGTGAAACATTTATGGTTAGAAAAATTGGTGCTAACTCAATTGGTGTTGAAAGAATTTTTCCAATTTATACTGATAGTATTCAAGAAATAACTGTTCTTAGGCGCGGACGAGTGAGAAGATCTAAGCTATTTTATTTACGAGATAGACGCGGTAAAGCTGCTAGAATTAAAGAGTTGAAAAAGAAATAATTTCTAATCTCACTTAATTACTATTTTATTTTTCATATCTTGATTAATTTAAATCATAAAGATATTAAAGACTTGTAAATTATATCTTTGAGTTAAGGAAAATAGATGAGTTACAAAATATGTATCATAGGGCTAGGCTATGTAGGCTTACCTCTAGCTCATGCATTTAGTAAAAAATATGAAACTATTGGTATTGATATTAACCAAACTAGAGTAGATGAGTTAAATAATGCTTATGATAAAACTTTGGAGTTAAATGAAACTCAACTCAAAGAAGCAATAAATAATTGTATAAAATTTACAACAAATATAGATGATATTAAAAAGTGCAATGTTTATATTATTACAGTACCTACTCCAATTGATAAAAATAAAAGACCTAATTTAACACCACTCTTAAAATCAAGTGAAACTATAGGAAAAATACTTAAAAAGAGTGATATAGTTATTTATGAGTCTACAGTATACCCCGGTGTTACAGAAGATGAGTGCGTGCCTGTGCTTGAAAAATTTTCTAATATGAAATTTAATAGAGATTTTTTTTGCGGATACTCTCCAGAAAGAATTAATCCAGGCGATAAAGAGCATACTGTTACAAATATAGTTAAAGTTATATCAGGTAGCACGCCTAAAATAGGTAAAAAAATAGATGCTCTATACTCTTCTATTATTACAGCAGGCACACATTTAGCGCCTACCATTAGAGTAGCAGAAGCCTCAAAAATAATAGAAAACTCTCAAAGAGATATTAATATTGCATTTGTTAATGAACTTGCACTTATTTTTAATAAGCTCGGCATTGATACAAATGATGTACTTGAAGCAGCATTTACAAAGTGGAATTTTTTACCGTATAAGCCCGGTTTAGTAGGAGGACACTGCATAGGAGTAGATCCTTATTATTTAGCACATAAAGCACAAGAAGTCGGCTACAACCCTGAAATAATTTTAGCCGGCAGAAGATTAAATGACAACATGGGTATATATGTAGCAAATCAAGTTGTTAAACTCATGATTAAAAATGGATACAAAGTTGATGGCTCTAAAGTATTGGTGCTTGGTATCACTTTCAAAGAAAACTGTCCAGACATACGAAACAGTAAGGTAATAGATATAATACAAGAACTTCAAGAGTTTGGATGTCAAGTTGATGTGCATGATCCTTGGGCAAACAAAGAAGAGGTAAAGAGGGAGTATGGTATTAATTTAATTAAAAATCTCACTCATAAACAGTATGGAACATCAATTATAGCAGTTGCTCATGATGAGTTTAAGTCATTAGATATAAATAGAATTAAAAATGGCAAAGATGCAATTATATATGATTTAAAATCTGTATTAAACTCAAATGAAGTCAATGGGAGACTATAACATGAAAAATAGTAAAAATTTTGCTCTCTTAGGAGCTTCGGGGTATATAGCACCAAGACATATGAGGGCTATCAAAGAGACAAAAAATAATTTAGTTGCAGCACTTGACCCTTATGATGGTATTGGTATTATGGATAATAATTTTCCAAAAGCTAGTTTTTTTACAGAGTTTGAAAGATTCGATAGATTTGTAGATAAATGGCACAGAGAACAAGAAAAAAAAATTGAATACATAAGTATTTCTACTCCAAATTATCTTCATGATTCCCATATTAGATTTGCTCTTAAAAGTGGTTGTGATGCTATATGCGAAAAGCCGTTAGTCTTAAATCCACATAATTTAGATCAACTAAAAGTCATAGAGAATGAGACAGGTAAAAAAGTACATGCAATCTTGCAGCTTAGACTTCACCCCTCAATTATAGCTTTAAAGAAAAAAGTATCAAAAGAGTTGAAATTAAATTCAAATAAAATATATGATATAAATTTAGCATATCTTACAAGTAGAGGAAAATGGTATTTTGAATCATGGAAAGGAAATAAAAATAAAAGTGGTGGCATAGCATCAAATATAGGCATACATTTTTTTGACATGTTATTATGGATATTTGGAGAACTTGAAGAAAATATTATTAATATAAACCTTCCTGATGTCAATTCAGGAATATTAAAATTAAAAAATGCAAATATAAAATGGTTTTTATCAATAAATTATGATTACTTGCCTCAACATGTAAAGACACAAAAGAAAACTACATTTAGAAATATAACCGTAGATGAAGATCAGATAGAATTTTCTAGTGGATTCGAAGATTTGCACACTAGAAGTTATGAAGAGATCTTAAAAGGCAATGGTTTTAGTCTTGATGATGCTTATAGCTCCATAGATATAGTCTCACAAATAAGAGATATACAACCAAAAGAATTAAAAGGAGAATACCACTCTTATTGTAAAAAGGTAATTATTTAATGGCAATTTATTTTGCACATAAATCAAGTTTCATAGATAAAAATGTAACCATAGGAGACGACACGAAAATATGGCATTTTTCACATATTTTATCAGGTTCTATTATTGGAAGTAATTGTTCATTTGGTCAAAATTGTGTTGTGGGTCCAAAAGTTGTTATGGGAAATGGTATAAAAGTACAAAACAATATCTCCATATACGAGGGTGTAAAAATAGAAGATGATGTATTTTTAGGTCCATCTATGGTATTTACAAATATTATTAATCCAAGAGCATTTATAGTTAAAAAAAATGAGTTTAAAGAAACACTTCTAAAAAAAGGCTGTTCTGTTGGAGCAAATGTTACTATAGTATGTGGCATAACCATAGGGGAGTATGCGCTCATAGGATCTGGGGCTGTAATCAATAAAAATGTAAAACCTTATGCACTCATGGTAGGTGTTCCTGCTCATCAAATAGGTTGGGTCTCAAAATCTGGTAAGACTCTAAAGTTTAATGATATTAATGAAGCTACAGATAGTTTTGATAATAGCAAATATAAAATTATAAATAATAATTTAAAGATTCTAAGATAATGAAAAATATAGTATCTCTCTATAAATAGAAGAAACAAAAAGTGATAAATAGATTAAAATCAGAATTTCTTAGAGATGTATTGATACTTATGTCAGGTACGACTATAGCCCAAATTATTCCAATATCAATTAGCCCTATACTTACAAGACTATATACTCCCGAAGATTTTGGAGTATTTGCTTTATTTGTTGCAATTGTGGGACTTATGGCTGTTACTGCATCTGCTGGATATGAACAAGCTATACTAATTCCCAATTATGATAAATATGCTATCAATATACTTGTTTTAGGATTTTTCTTAGTCTGTTTTACAGTAATATTTGCATACTTGTTAATTTTTTTATTTAAAGAAAATATTTTAAATTTACTTAATAGTAGCTTGCTAGGCGATTGGCTTTATATTGCACCCGTAACAGTATTTTTTGTGGGATTATTTAATCTACTTAGAAATTACAATATCAGAAAAAAACATTATAAAGATATAGCTAAGGCTATGGTAATAAAATCAACTGTTTTAGCAATAATTCAAATAACTATAGGTATTTTAAAAAGTGGCTTTACTGGATTAATATTGGGTCAAGTCTTTGCTCAGTTATTTGCAAACATAAAATTAATGACAAATATAGTAAAAAATAAAGCTTTATTATCTTCTATTTCATTAAATAAAGTGTTTGCAGTAGCAAGAAAATATAAAAACTTTCCAAAATACAATATGCCACATTCATTATTAAATACACTCTCTGCATCTCTGCCTATATATATATTTACTTCATTTTTTGGAAGTACAGTCGCTGGGTACTACTCTTTAGCATTGATAGCAGTATTTGTTCCGATGGCAATAGTGGCCAGCTCAACTGCACATGTCTATAGTCAAAAAGCTACAGAACTATATAATGGTGGTGAAAATATATACTCTTTTACTATAAAAATAATAAAATTATTAATAAAAATATTTTTTATTCCTTATTGTATTTTTATTTTTTTTGCACCTCATATTTTTAAATTTATTTTTAGTAAAGAGTGGACAGATGTAGGAATATACATACAGATATTGTCGGTTTATATATTTTTAAACTTTATTGTTTCTATAATATCATATATACCAATGATAAAAAAACTGCAGAAAAAAGCTGTTACAATATCAATTATTCATTTTATTATACTATTTATAAGCCTATATTTCACTGCTAAAACCTATGATGTGTTTATGGCATTAGGTGTTATGTGTTTAGTCAATAGTGTAATATTAATTTATCGTTTTTTCTGGATGATAAATTCTATAAAAAAACTATAACTAAATTGGAAACTTAAAATGAAGTTTTTTAAGGTAACAACTAGTATTATTATTAAATTAAAAATCGCACTTCAGTTTTAAATTTTGTGGGTGTTATAAGTTTTAAATTAATCAAAGGCTATTTTTAAATGGAAAATCAAAAATTAATATTTTCAGATAATGATTTAATTGAAAAAAAATATAGAATTTACAATGGAGATTGTATTGAAGTTTTAAAAAAAATACCAAAAAAATCAGTAGATTTAATTTTTGCTGACCCACCTTATAATTTACAATTAAAAAACGAGCTTTACAGACCAAACCAAACAAAGGTTGATGGTGTAAATGATGAGTGGGATAAATTTAATTCAAATGAAGAATATGATAATTTTACAAAAGAATGGTTAAGTGCTTGTCGTGAAATTATGAACAATGAAGCTACAATTTGGGTAATTGGGTCATATCATAATATTTTTAGAGTTGGGAAAATAATGATGGATTTAGGGTTTTGGGTATTAAATGATGTGCAATGGTATAAAACAAATCCTATGCCAAATTTTAGAGGTGTTAGATTTACAAATGCTACAGAAACATTAATTTGGGCAAAAAAATCTGAAAAACAAAAAAGATATACTTTTAATCATAATGTAATGAAGCAATTAAATGGTGGAAAACAGATGACATCTGTTTGGAATATACCATTATGTACTGGACATGAAAGAATAAAAGGAGCTGATGGCAAAAAAGCTCATTCAACACAAAAGCCCGAAGAGTTACTGAAGAGAGTAATTTTGTCTAGCTCAAAAGAAGGCGATATAATTCTTGATCCATTTTCAGGAAGTGGTACAACTTGTGCTGTTGCAAAAAAACTAAATAGGTGTGCTATTGGAATTGAAAAAGAAGAAAAATATATTAAAATATCTAAAAAAAGATTAGCAAGCATAAATACAAGCAAATACACTCATTTACAACTTAAAGAACCAAAAAAAGAAGTTTTACAAAGAGTTAGTATGGACGAATTGGTAAAAAATAAATATTTCACAATGGGTCAAACTATTTTTACGAAAAATAAGAAGCATATCGCAACAATACTAGATGACGGAACTATTAAAAATGGTATAGGCACTGGTTCAATTCATAAAATTGGTGCAAAGATTAAAGAAGCTCAAAGTTGTAATGGTTGGATGTTTTGGTGCTACGACGATAATGGAGAAACAAAATTAATAGATGAAAAAAGAAAAGAATACAGAGTGGCATATGCAGGATAATATTAAAATTTTTATAAAGAAAGCAATATCTGAATTAATAAAAAATACAACAAATAAAAAGAAAATTGAGACCCTAATAAAGAAACATATTGTAAAAATACATTTTATTCCAATAAGATATAGAATTTTTGGTGGATTATTGCAGTCAATGAATATTCAATTTGGGAATTTTATTGAAAAATTACTTCATATAATAGTTGAAAATGAAAAGAATATTAATATTTCTGAAGATATTTCAGGGAAAAGAAACATAAAACTTCCTATGACTCAAAAAAGTGAAAGCCTAATTGATAAGTTTATTGCAAATTGCCAAAATAGTAATTATAACGAAAGTGAATTATTGGAAAATTTTAATAAAGTAATCAGCAAATGTCTAGAAGAAGAACAAATAAATAGCAATAAAAAGATTAGTATAAAACATGATATTGATGTATTGTTTTTTGACAATAATGATAAATATTATTATTTAGAAGTAAAATACAACGACGACCACGATACAGGTAAATATGCAGACATAAATAGAAAGTTTATTAAATCATATATAGGAGTTTGTAATATTTTGAAAATATATGATATTAGTAAATTTAAACCAATTTTATATTATTTAACAAAGAAAAAAATGAAAGGAAATATATATTTACCAGAAATAGAAAATATTTATAGGGGAGATAGACTATTTAATGAATTTTTTCAAATAAATTATAGCCACCTAGATAAGATAATGAAAAATATTGGAGATGATAAGGAAATTATTGAACTTTTTGATAATCTATATAAAAATATTAGATTTGATATGAAGTTTTAGCTAATACAAATCATCTAACAAATCCTTGGAAAAGAACAAGTGTATAGTCGGAAAATTTGAGCTTTTATGTGTCGCATAAAGTTTATATGAAATACAAAACTTTTAAGTCAATGTCCTTTCTGTCCAATTACTATGCTTTCAGACGGAACCGTTCAAAAATCTGTGTCAATTGGGTAAAATAACAAATACTCAAGGAGACACAGATGAATATAGAAATAGATGTAGAGCAATTTGCTCGCAAAAAGGGGGTCAGACCCCAATTAGACATGAAGTAACACAATAATTGAAATATTAAAGGGAAAAGATGAAAAAAATATTATTAACTATATTGCTATTAACTAGTTATATAAATGCTGAAATAAAAAAAACATATTATGAAGATGGTTCATTAGAATCAGAAGTAGAATTTATAAATGGTAAAAAGAATGGAATTGAAAATATATATGTATATAAAAAGCTAATGAGTCAAACACCTTATAAAAATGACAAAAAAGAAGGAATTGCTAGGCACTATATGTTTGGTAAATACCTAAGTGCAAGAGTACCATATAAAAATAACAAAAAAGAAGGGATGTCTCAGTATTATTATAAAGATGGAAATTTATCTTCTGAAATACCTTATAAAAATGACAAAATAGAAGGGATAGCTAAATATTATTATGAAGATGGAAAGCTAAGAATAATAATACCTTACACTAACAATAAAAGAGAAGGTATTGTAAAAGCATATTATATAGATAGAAAACTAGAAAGAGAATTGAAATTTATAGACGACAAAAGAGAAGGTATTGCAAAAGAATATTATAATAATGGAAATCTTAAAAGAACTGCTAAATACATAAATGGTGTTAGACAAGGTCTTGAAAAAAGATTTAATGAAAATGGAACATTAGAATCAGAAATTTTATTAAAAGATGATGAAGCAATCAGTGGTCACTATTATAAAAACAATAAAAAAATAAATATGAATAATGCTTACTTATATAATAATTATAATATGTATGCTCCACCTTATTCATATTAATACATTGAATTATATGAATAGATTTTTTGTAGTTACTGTTATTTTAATAGTTACTACAATACTACAAGCAAAACACCTCCACAAAGAAAAATACTACCAAAATATAATATACAATAAGTTCAAAGGTCAAACAGAATATAAACTAAGTGATAAAACACGAGTTGACTGTTTAACAAGTACACTAGCTATTGAAAAAAGGGGGTCAGACCCCAATTAGGGAATAAAACTTAAAACTAGCATATATATGGAGTATATTATCTCAAGGAAAAATCGTATTACAGAAGCAGTATTTTACCATATTATAAATCGTGGAGTTGTAACCCTCCCCAAAAACCATACCACCTAA
>JAERRW010000095.1 GCA_016735235.1 Sulfurospirillum sp.
ATAATAATTTAGTGCTTTTCTTGATAATCTAATTTCTTTAATTCTTATTGGAAAAATATCTAAAGTTTTTAAAAATTTACATATTGAAAATTGAGAGTGCAAAACAAACCATGTAAACCTCAAAATATAGATTAAGTAATTAAAAGCCTCTTAAGTTCTCTTGATTCTAAATTAAAAATGGATAAAATATGCTTACACAATACAAAACTTTTATACAAAAATATGTATCTTTAAATTTTATTGAGTGGAATATTGTAAAATCAAAATTTAAAATAATCCACTATAAAAAAGGTGATGTTATTCACAAAATTGGTAATATATCTACAAAACTTATGTTTATAAATAGTGGATTGGCAAGAGGGTATACTATAGATGAGAATGGAAAAGATTATACTTTTACTATCTATTTTAATGATAAAAATTCACATATGACAAATCTATTTGTAGTAGATTATGAAAGTTTTTTAACTCAAACTCCTTCAAAACTCTGCATTGATGCTATTGAAGATTGTGAAGTAGTATCAACTAGCTACAAAGACATGCAATTTTTGTACAGTAACACAAAAAAAGGCGATAGATTTGGAAGATTAATGTCTGACGAAGCTTATGTATATTTACATAATTTTATTATTCAAAGACAAACCTTATCAGCAAAAGAGAGATTTGAAGATTTTATGCATTCAACACCACACCTTTTAGATAAACTGCCCCAATACCACATAGCTACATTTTTAGGTATCACTCCGCAACATTTAAGCAGATTAAAAAAAGAGTATAAAATTAACATTTGTGAATGACTTAATTTTTAATAATTTGTATAATTCAAAAAAAGGAGTTTAAAAGTGAAAAAAATAGTTTTAATTGTAATGTTATTTACAAAAAGTATACTTGCAAATGATATAACAGTAGAGGTGTCGGAACTAATAAATGAAAAAGGTAAATTATCTATTGGTTTATATAATCAAAATGATGATACTTTTGCAGATATGACAAAACACTATAAAGGTGTTCATTTGATAATTGATAAAATGAAAATTATATATACATTTCAAGATGTACCAAATGGCACATATGCAATATCTATATTTCATGATGAAAATGAGAATGAAATATTAGATAAAAACTTTTTTGGCATGCCAAAAGAAGGGTATGGATTTAGCAATAATATACGACCAACTTTTAGAGGTGCTACTTTTGAAGAATCAAAATTTGATGTAAAAAATAGTCAAATTATAAAAATAATAATTGGATACTAAGTTGCAAGTGTTAATCTATTTATGAAATAAAGGATAAGCAGTGGAAATTATACCAATGACAATCTATACAATACTATTTTTAATAGCATCTCTTCTGCCACTATTAGGTAAAAAACCTTTTACTTATTATGTTTCAAAAGGTGGCTATAGTGATGCAATTACTCAAAGTGAAGTGTTTCTGAAAATAAACAATATAATTAGCTATGTTTGGGCTTTTATTTTTGCATTAGCTTTTGTCTTAGTACAAATAGAATATAGCACTTATAGCACTACTAACATAATTATATCAAATGGTGTTGCTTTTTTGCCTCAAATACTCATAGGAGTACCTGCATCTATTTATATACCAATATATATCATGAAACAGTCTAGTTCTAAAATAAAATTCGATAGCATAAAAGATGCTTTTTCTTCTATGCCTTATGGGCTAAACAAGGATTTTGCAAAAGGTGTAGATGTTATAATTCAGTTTAAGCTTACAGGTCTTGAAGAGCAAATAAAATATCTAATTATAAAAAATCAAAAATGTGAATTTAAAGATGGCTTACATTCTAATCCAACAGTAAGCATAAAAGCAGATTCAAAAATATGGCTTGATATTACAAATGGTGTACTAGACGGTGCAAATGCTTATATAAATAAAATGTACATAATGGAAGGAGACGCTTCTATTATGTTAAATTTTGATAAACTTTTTGACACTTCGGCAAAAAAAAAGACCATAAAAGATAGGGCTCAAGATTATGATTATGCAACTCTGGTATCAAAAAAAATTAAAAATATAGTTGTATTTGATGGTGGACCAAGAAATAAAAAATTTAGCAAAACAACATTGATGGTCGATAAGTTTATTGAAGGTGCAAAAAGTGCTGGTGCAAATGTAAAAGAGTATAAATTATCAAAACTAGACATTCATGAATGCGATGGTTGCTACATGTGTTGGACAAAAATACCAGGACAATGTGTACATAAAGACGCTATGACCGAACTTAGAGAAGAATATAGAAGTGCAGATTTAGTTGTATTTGCATCTCCTCTTTATATATTTAATGTTACTGGAATTATGAAAACTTTTATGGATAGACTTCTTCCTATTGTAAAACCATACATGTTGCTAGATGAAAAAGATGGTCATATATCTCATCCCGATAGATTTCCAGAACTTGGAAAACAAGGCATAGTAGTATTTAGTGCAAGTGGATTTCCCGATATAGATAACAATTTTGATGGACTAAAAGGCATGTACAGAGCTTGGTCTTCTCATAGTGAAAATGCTTTCTTGATGGGTGAATTCTTCTTAACTGCTGCTGAAATGTTACCACAACCAGTCTATAAAAGTAGAAAAGTCTTAGTGGAGAAGAGTTGTTTTGATGCAGGTACTCAAGTTGTAAATGAGGGTAAAATTGATTATAAATATATGGCAGATATATCAAATCCAAGAGTAGATAACAAAACTTTTCAAAACCAAGCCGATAATTTTTGGTTAAGCTTAGATGGTAAAAAGTCTTACTTAAAAGAGATGGTTAAATTATAAAAAAGGCTTAATGTGAAATTAAAAATCTATATTTTATTATTAATTGTATTGTCTAATGTATCGTTAGCTTCTACAATATTTGACACAAAAAACAGTAAAAATGAAATACTAGTTGGAAGTAATTTTAGCTACTCAGAAGAGGGTGGACAAATTAATTTTATTCCAGCTAAAAATAGTAGCAATTCTATTGTTACTATTAGTTTAGATAATCCTAACATGTCATATGAAGGCATGAATGACAAAGGATTATTTATAGCAATTTCAACTGTACCAAATACCTCGACACCTATAAACATAATAAAACCAATTAAAAAAAGCTTTGAAATGGTAGAAATAGTTTTAAAAACATCATCAAACATTGATGATGCACTCAATCAGTTTAAAAAGTACTCTATAACATTTGGCAAATTTGCCCACAATTCTCTAGTTCATTTTAAAATAGTACAAAAAGATGGACAGAGTGTTATTGTAGAGTTTGTAAATAATAAAATGGTTATTATAGAAGAAAACTCTAAAATTATGACAAATCATTATATATCTGATTCAACAATAAAAAGCGATAGTGAAACTTCTCATCAAAGATATAAAACAGTAATGAGTTATCAAAATAAAATTAACTCTATAGAGAATGTTTTTAAAGTGTTAGATAAAACAAAAGATGCTAATACTCTATGGTCAAACATCTACAATTTAACAACAGAAGAAATTTACATTAAGTACAAAGATAATAGTATAAATAAATTAAACTTAAAAGATGAATTATATGCTAAAAACGAAGCATTTTTTTATAAATTAGATGATTTTTCTAAAGAGAATAAACTAGACGACACATCTTTTGCTATACAGATAAGACCTCACTTTGGCTATGGAAGTGAAGAAACTGAACACTATGGATTAAGAGTACTTTTAAAATCAAATGAAAATCAAGCTTTTGGTTTAGAATTAACAGAGTTTAAAAATGGTAGTGATGAATTTCAAGCTATTGGTATACTTTTAGAGCAAAGACTCTGGAACTGGTTTAACATGTCAATAGGAACAGTTGGTTATTTTAACTATGGATTAAACAACCAAAACCCAACTGGATTAATGACTAATTTAGGATGGGAACCAAATAATAGCACACCACTAAAACCATTCATAACCTACAGAGGCGATACGATATTTGCTAAAGAAGAGACAAAAAATTTGCACAGCATAAGCATAGGATTTAAACTTGAGTTTTTTTGAGTTATTTTGGTTGAAATTAATCGAAAAGAAAACAGAAATAAACTATAATTTATAAAACAATAAGTAGGAGTTTAATGCCACTCTCAAGACTTAACCAAGAACAGTTACATGCAGCTACAACAAAGGCTGGTTCAAATCTTATTATTGCTAGTGCTGGAACTGGAAAAACATCTACCATAGTGGCAAGAATAGCTTATCTTCTTAAAGAGAAGAGGGTAAAACCAGAACATATACTTCTTCTTACATTCACAAATAAAGCAGCTGCTGAAATGCTAGAGCGTATCTCTATATTTTTTGATAAGACCGTTATGGAGCGATTAGAATCAGGGACTTTTCATGCAGTAAGCTATAGACTTCTTAAAAAATTAGGTAAAAAAATAAGCTTAAAACAACCAAAAGATTTAAAAATACTTTTAAAGACTATACATGATAAGCGAAGATTTGACCATATTGACTCTTCTATTAATGTATATCAGTCGTCATATTTATATGATCTATTTTCGCTTTATCAAAATTCTACTATTGATTTAAATTTTTCAGACTGGCTAGAAGAGAAGGGCAGTGAACATGGGGACTATTATGATATATATGAAGATATATTTATAGAGTTTAAAGAGTTGAAAAATGAATACGGTTATGTAGATTTTAACGATTTGCTTATTATGATGAGGGAGACCCTAAAAGAAGATAATAGTTTAAAGTTTAATGAAGTTTTAGTAGATGAGTATCAAGATACAAATAATCTTCAAAGTTCTCTAATAGATGCTTTTGACAAAAAATCACTTTTTTGTGTTGGAGATTATGACCAGAGTATCTATGGGTTCAATGGAGCG
Organism: Sulfurospirillum sp.; assembly: GCA_016735235.1. GTDB lineage: Bacteria > Campylobacterota > Campylobacteria > Campylobacterales > Sulfurospirillaceae > Sulfurospirillum_A. The sequence continues at coordinate 4,851 of JAERRW010000095.1, forward strand.
AATATAGAAATTATTGGCTCTTTTGCAGATAGATACAAGGGAGCTAGTATTTTTAATCTTAATAAAAATTATCGCTCAACTTCAAAGATACTCGCACTTGCAAATAGAGTTATAGAACACAACCCAAGACTATATAAAAAAAAATATGAAGTAACTCGTACACAAGAGTGTGAAGCTCCGCAACTACTCATATATGATGAACTTTTTACACAATATCAAGCAATTTCATCTCTTATAAAACTCTCAAATACTACTTACGAAAATATTGCAGTTATATTTAGAAACAACTCTAGTGCAGATGGCATGGAGGCAACTTTAAGGGAAGAGAATATTCCATGTAAGAGAAAAGGGGGCATTAGTTTTTTTGATTCTCGTGAAATAAAAGCGATAATGGATCTCTTGAGTGTAGTTGTAAATTCTAAAGACATGATGGCTTTTATACATATTTTTGAGTATGCTAAAGGTGTAGGTTCTGCTCTTTCAAAAGAGTTATTTGAAGCACTATCTAAGCTAGGTGCTGGCGATATTTATAGAGGATTTTTTCATCCAAAAGATATATCAAATCCTTTTAAAAAAAGGGTGCAAAATTATCAACTTGGACTGTTTGATGATTGTCATGAATTTGGAAGTGTAAGTAGGTTTGCTAATGAAAATTTTAATGAAAATTTTTTATCAAATCCAATTTTGAAACATGCTAGATTAAGTGTTGATGGTGCAAAGTTTATTTTTAAATTTTATAACTACATGCGAAACTCAATTCGTATTAAAAATCCAAAAATATTGGTTAATTATATTATAAATTCTGAAATATTCAATCACATAACAGACTTTTTAGCAACTCAAAGAGCTATAAAAAAAGATGGTAGCATAGACGAGGTAGCAAAACAAGAAGCAAGAGAGAGAATTTTAAAAAAAGGAGATATTTTAAAAGAGTTGGCAGGCGGATACAAGTCAAGTGAGAGATTTTTAAATGCACTTACACTTGGAAAGAGTGAGATGAGTGCGGGAGATGGAGTCAATCTTTTAAGTGTTCATGCAAGTAAAGGTTTAGAGTTTTCTCAAGTATATGTTATTGATCTAATGGACGGAAGGTTTCCTAATAGAAAATTGATGAACAAAGGCGGAAGTTTAGAAGAAGAGAGAAGACTTTTTTATGTAGCAGTTACAAGAGCTAAAGACAATTTATCACTTTCTTATGCAAGGTTTGACAAGATTAAGAAGATAGAATATGTTCATTCACCATTCTTAAAAGAGGCTAAGCTTTTATAGCAATACTCTCTTTTGGCAATATTACTGTGAAAATTATACTTTTCAATAATTAGAATATTATTTGAGGTGGTTTCATCTTTTTACGGTCTCCAAAAGTGCAATATTATTTAAACATTTTAAGAGATTTCATTTGACTATAAAACTTTTATAGCTTTTTTTATAGCCTCTAAAAGTATATCTATCTCTTTTTTAGTGTGAGTAAAATGTATGCTTACTCTCATCCATCCAGGTTTTTCATTAAAGCTTTGTCCATCTTTAAGTTTAAGTAAATCATGCCCATAAGGTCCAGCACAACTGCATCCCGCACGTGTTTGTATGCCAAATTTATCTGAAAGATATTGCGACATGTTATAAGGATTAATTTTATCAAAATTGAGTGAAAATATAGGAAGTTTTTGTTTTTTCAAATTACAATATAGCTTAACACCATCTATTTTTTTTATTTTTTCCCCAAAATAAAACTTTAACTTTTTTTCTCTTTTATTGATAGCCTCTAAACCTATTTTATTTCTAAGTCCATATGCTAAAGATGCTCTTATAAGTTGAATGATTCCTGGCGTTCCTGCGTCCTCTTTTATCTCAAAATCATCTATAAAATTATGAGATTTTCTTGAAACATAAGTAACTGTACCTCCGCCTGCAAAGGTAGGTTCTTCATCAATACATAACTCTTTTTTGATCACTAAAAGTCCACAACTCCCTACTCCACCTAAAAGTTTATGAGGTGATAAAAATAGAACATCATAATAGTTGCAATCTATATTTAGGTATGGGGATATTGCTGCTGCATCTAAACATAAAATGCCATTATATTTTTTTATCATTTTGTAGATAGATTTATAATCACTTAAAACACCAGTTACATTAGAAGCCACTGAAAATGAGGCTATAATCTCTCTATCTTTATTAACCTTAAGTTTTTTTTCTAAACAGCTTAAATCGATACAATCTTTATCATCAAGTGGAATTCTTATAACCTCACACAAGCCCTCACGAAAACTAATCTCATTTGAGTGATGCTCATATGGTCCTATTAAAACCAAAGGGAGTTTTATGGGTTCTATTTTATATCTTTTTCTTGTTCTTGGTGGTATGTATATACCCATAAGTTCTTGAAATTTTTTAATTGCCCCTGTTGCCCCTGTTCCAGCTGGAATCAAATAAAAACTACTATCTATTTCTAAATTTTTTTTTAAATTTTTTCTTGCTTTTTCATATAATTTGCTTGTAATTATAGCATTTGAAGATATTTCTGAATGTGTATTTGCATATGTTTTTAATATTTTTTGAATTCTCTTCTCTATTGGATTGTATGCTTGTCCAGAAGCTGTATAATCAAAGTAAATTATATTTTTATTGGATATTATCTCTTTTCTAATTTGTCTCAATTTAACTATCCTTTATACTTTTACTTTGGTCTAAAAGGCTTAATAACCTCTTCATTGCACTCCAAATAAGGTCCATGAATCAAATCTATACAGTAAGGGACAGCAGGAAAAACTGCGTCTAAACACTCTCTAATTGATTTTGGTTTTCCTGGAAGATTTATAATCAAACTTTCTCCTCTAATTCCAGCAGTTTGTCGAGATAAAATAGCAGTTGGAACATACTTTAAACTCACTTGACGCATGAGCTCACCAAAACCGGGCATCATTTTATCACATACCTCTTCAGTAGCCTCTGGTGTTAAATCCTTTGGATCTGGACCGGTTCCTCCTGTTGTTACTATCAAGCAACACTTATGAGTATCGGCCATATTTTTAAGAGTCTCTTCTATAAGCTCTCTATTGTCTGGTATAACTTTATAGATTGGCTCCCATTTACTAATAAGATACTCATTCATAGTGTCTATTATTGCTTTGCCTGAAAGATCTTCATAAACCCCTGCACTTGCTCTATCTGATAGTGTTAAAATTCCTATTTTTATCATAATGTATGTCCTACTTTTTTTATATAGTATATTGTAGCAAATTCTTTAAATAAACTCTTTACATGTAAAGAGTTTATTATTTTATCATCTTCTCCTAAATATACCTCTATCTCAATACCACATTTTTTTATCTCTTTAAATTTTTCTCTATCCCACTCATAAAAAAGAAGTTTTTTTAACTCTTCTAAACTTCCTTTTACAAAATACTTGGATATATCCTTACATGTAACATTTTCTAAAAAGTTTTTACAGTACAAATCACTATTTTTTCTAAAAGATATAATTTGAAGTCTCTTGTATTTCTCGCTTTTGTCCATAAAAAAAGCTGGTGATATTAGTTGCAATGTATCAACTCGCTCTTTACATGCAAGAGTATACTCAAAGGCTTGTTGAGCCCCATAACTAAACCCAATAACACAAAAATCACTTTTACATGTAAAACTTTTAAAAAGTTCGCTCTCATTTTTTAAACAAAAACCACTAAAATATCTCATCTATCTACCTTTACCGCTGAATGCTACAAAAAGCAAACTTATGCATGCTGTAATTTATTAGATTTTTTATCTATTAGCTCTACTGGATTTATCTTAAACTGTAGCATATTTGCCGTTTCTCTTCCATTGTCTCCACCTTTTCTTTGAATAGTGATATTTCCAATTTTAAAACTACCTCTAGGTGTTATTGATATATTACCATTACCAAAATGATTTAATACTTTATTTATTGGTTCTAATGCCCAATCAATAGTATCTGTGTCTTTTAATTTTAGAATTACTAACATCCATTGGGCAGAAAACTTACCTCTGCCTTTTAAAATATCATTTACAATTAATATTTTATTGTCATTAAAAAACTTTAATAATATTTGTTGTTCATCTTCTGTAAATTCATCGGCAAACATTCTTCTATTATCTCTTGGATTATTAATTTTTTGAGATTTTTCTCCTGTAAAATATTGTAATAATTCATATACATCACTTGGAATATCCCAAAGTTCCTTATAACTTTTTAACCATCTTTTATCTATTTGATTAAATCCTTTTGGATTTGATACTAGTTTTACTTGTAAGTTTTGAATATCAGTTAAGCTTTTTAATTTTATTTCTATCTTTATTTCTATTTGTATATCAGCTTTAAATGAACCTTTAACTTTTGTAGTTTGTACACTTTCAATATCTGTCAAATCATAATCCATAGCTTTTAGCCAAAGTTGTGCAAGTTTACTTTTTTTCCAATTATTAAATTCTACTATTGTAAAATCTTCATTTTTAAAACCATTCTTAGCAGTTATTGAACCTCTATTGATTAATATCTCTTTTTCCGTCATTATGTTACTCCTACTGATTTCATTAAGTTTTTACTAATCTCTTCTATTACAGTTGATGTCATTGCATTACCTGCTTGTTGTAAAAGTTTAAAATTTGATATTTTATCCTTTACTTTATTGGCATATTTTTTTGGAAAATTTTGCAACAACAGAGCTTCATATCCTGATAACTTTTTAAATTTACCATTTTTAACATATAAAATACCATGTCGCCCTCTTCTTAATGTCGGAGTTTTTTCATAATAAATTCTTAAATCTGACTGTCTTATATCTATTATTGTGTACTCTTTTGATAAAAGGTCATTTATTGTATATTTATCTTTATTGTATTTATTGTCTAAATATTTTAAAAATGTTTGATAGGAAGATAATCTATCGTCAAAAGTCAATTTTTCATCATCAATTAAACAATCTTCTAGAAATTTATTATCTCCACTGTAAACATTAGGAAATTTATATTTAAAATTATCATCAATTAATTTTTTTTGTATCCCTATAAAATAGATTCTTTCTCTCATTTGCGGTACACCAAAATTTAAGCTATTTAAATTTTTATAATATACTTTATATCCTGCATTGTCTAATAGTTCCAAAATTGTTTTTAATGTATTGCCTTTATCATGGCTAATTAAACCTTTTACATTTTCTAAAATAAAGTATTTTACATTTTTAGCTTTTAGTATTTTTACTAAGCCGTATATGACTTGTCCTCGTTCTTCGTCTTTTAATCCACACCTAGTACCAATTATAGAAAATGCTTGACATGGAAAACCACCAATCATAAAATCAAAATCTGGTAAATTATGGGGATTTATTTTCATCAAATCCCCATAATTTACCTCATTTTTACCAAAAAAATGCTTGTATGTTATTTCTGCATTTTTGTCAATTTCACTAAAACCAAGACATGTCATACCTAAATTTTCAAGTCCAATTCTACCGCCACCAATTCCAGCACAAAAATCCATAAATTTTATACTATTCATATTAAATCAACTTTTTGTATTAATACTCCACTATGACTCCCTCTCATTAAAATACCTTATCGACTATATTTTTTACCTCTGCTCTGCTTATACTCTCATCTTCAAAAAGTTTTTTTGCTACTATCTCAAGAGGTGAACTCATGCCAAGTAAAAATTTTTCTACTTCATCTTTTGCTTCGTCAAGAATAGTAGCTATATCGTCTGAATATGGAACTAGCCCTCTTCCCATACCGTAAAGTTCGCTCATATTTTTTGCTATTTCTCTTGCTATGAGTAGATCTTCCACAGAATTTGAGAAAGTATCATTATATTTTATCTTTGTTATAGCAATGCCTGCTAAATATACTTTAATTTTAGAAAACATTTGAGTTTTTGATTCTATCTCCATGTCAATATCTTTTAATCTGCTATTCATTATTGTTATTTTATCAAAATCAATCTCAAACCAATATGCACATAAAGCTTTTGCTGCTTGATAGTGTGATTGTATTGCCTTCTCTTTATCTGAAAAATTTAATATTTTTTTCTTGCCTAAAAGTACTTTTTGACGAACTGCTATAAAATCTTCTTCATCTATTACTTCTCTATTTTTTCGTAGTGCATTTATGGCCGCTTCATTTACTAAAGTAGCTAGTGCTGCTCCACTAAAACCGACACTCATTTTAGCTATATTTTGTACATCTCCATTAAATGGTTTGCCCGCAAGATAGATACCAAGTATCTTTACTCTATCGCTCATATCGGGCATAGAGATAAAAATACGTCTATCAAAACGACCAGAACGCAAAAGTGCTTCATCTAAAACATCTATTTTATTTGTTGCTCCTATAACTATGACTCCGCTACTATCTTCAAAGCCGTCCATCTGTGTTAAAAGTTCATTTAATGTTGATTCTCTTTCATCGTTTCTCATGCCTCCTCGTGCTTTTCCAACAGCATCTATTTCATCTATAAAGACAATAGAAGGAGCTTGAGTTTTTGCATATGAAAACAACTCTCGAACTCTTTTTGCTCCCATTCCTACATAAATTTGAACAAAACTAGCACCACTTTGATAAAAAAATGGCACTTTAGCTTCACCAGCAACTGCTTTTGCTATTAGTGTTTTTCCAACTCCCGGAGGACCTATTAGCAAAACTCCTCTTGGTAATCTAATTCCCATTTTTTTATATTTTACTGAGTTTTTTAAAAAACTTACAACTTCTTGTAGCTCCTCTTTTACCTCATTAATTCCTGCAATATCAGAAAATTTATGCTTTGATGAAGTTGGTTGTATTTTAGTTTGTGCCAATCCAGTATCAGCATAAGAATTGTATTGCTCTTGTCTTTTTCTAAGAGTACTTTCTCGCTTTTTTCTTCCATAAAAAAGTAAAATAAATATCATAATACAAAATAGGCTTACAATAAATAGATCTTTTAAAAATGTACTCTCTTTTGTAATCTCAATTGGAGTATTTTTAAATAACTCTTTTATGTCTACACTATCTTTTATAATAGAGTATTTATTGTCAGTAGTAAGCAATATTATTTGGTTATTTTCAATAAATGCTTTTTTAATACTATTGGTCTCTAAAAGTCTCATATACATTTTAAAATCTATACTTTTTGTATCATTTCTCATTAGAGTTACTAAAACCAGTAAAATAACTGCAGAGATTGCCATAAGAGATATCATTAATTTTTTAGACTTGATATTCAACTTTTAACTCCTTATTATAAATTTTTAATATTTAATTACTCTAATATTTTTATTTTCATTAAAATATCAGTATCTTTTTCAAAATCAACATGTACTAACAACTGTTTTTTAATATCTTTAGAAGATTCATATACTCTAAAGCTTTTAGCTTCTCCAAAATACTCAAAACTAAAATCAGAATCTGAACTTAATGGATATTTTTCAAACTCTTTAAGTGATTCTAGTCTATATAGCTTAGAATTATTAAATATGTAGGCAATGTATGGGTTATATCTATTGTGTAT
>JAERRW010000040.1 GCA_016735235.1 Sulfurospirillum sp.
ATAGGAAAAAGATTTATCGATGCGGGTTATAAAGAGCCTAAGCCGTTGATAGTAGTTGATGGGAAAACCATTATAGAGCATGTTTGTGATCTGTTTAAAGGGGAGAGTAAATTTACATTTATTTGTAACTCTAAACATTTAGCAGAAACTAATATGAGAGAAGTTTTACAAAGCATACAACCAAATGCAAATATAGTTGAAATTCCTAACCATAAAAAAGGTCCTGTTTATGCTGTGTCATTGATGGAGGATTTGATAGATGATGATGAAGAGGTTATTGTTAATTATTGCGATTTTAGTTCCTTTTGGGATTATGAAGATTTCTTAAAACACACAAGACAAAGAGATGTCGATGGAGCGATACCATCTTACAAAGGGTTTCATCCTCACATGTTGGGGAATACAAACTATGCCTTTATGCGAGATGAAAAACAGTGGATGTTAGAGATAAAAGAGAAAGAGCCATTTACGGACAATCGTATGAATGAGTATGCTTCAAACGGCACTTACTATTTTAAAAAAGGTTCTTATGTAAAAAAATATTTTAAAGAGCTAATGGAAAAAGATATAAACCTAAATGGAGAGTATTATGTTTCACTCATCTACAATCTACTCATCGAAGATAATCTAAAAGTATCAATATATGAGATCCAACATATGCTTCAGTGGGGGACACCTTCTGATGTAGAGCAGTACAACACTTGGTCAAAATACTTTAAAGATGTAATTTCAGAAAAAGAAAAAGTAAATGCACAAGAAAATAGTATCGCTTTAATTCCATTGGCTGGAAGAGGGAGCAGATTTGCTAAAGTTGGGTACAAAAACCCTAAGCCCCTTATAGATGTGAGTGGAAAGCCTATGATAATACAGGCGGCGAACTCTTTGCCAAATACTCAAAAACATATATTTGTAACACTCCAAGAGCATTTAGATAGTTATCCACTCCAAGAGACACTCAAAGCACAATACCCATCTTCAAATATCATAGCCATAGATGAGGTTACACAAGGACAAGCGATAACTTGCAGTTTAGGTCTTAAGGATGTAGATGAAAATGCCTCGTTACTCATAGCAGCCACTGACAATGGTATGATTTACAACAAAGAAAAATATCAACAACTCATAGAAGATGAAAATGTAGATGCTATTATATTTACATTTAAAAACCATATATCAAGTAAAAATAACCCTCAAATGTATGGTTGGGTAAAAACAGAAGACAATACGGCTATAGGAGTATCTGTAAAAGTTCCAATTTCAAATGACCCATATAACGACCATGCGATAGTGGGAACATTTTGGTTTAAAAAAGTGAGCTATTTTAACGAAGCTTTAGAAAACTTGATACAAAAAGATATAAAAGTAAATGGTGAATATTATGTAGATAGTCTTATGGGCGAATTGATACAGATGAACCTCAATGTCAAAGTGTTTGAAGTTGATGACTATATCTGTTGGGGTACTCCTGATGATTATAAGACTTTTGTCTATTGGCAAAGTTTTTTTCACAAGTGCGATTTTCATCCGTATAGTTTAGAAAAAGATAAAACAGTCGCTAAAAAGAAGATAGAAAAGCTAGATGCAAAATACAGAGCATTCAAGCAAGAAAACAGATGAGTCAAATCAAAAAAGAGCTAAAAAGATTTTTAGTAGCTGGTATGGGTGCTGTTGGCACTGACCTACTAACTTACTATATGCTTCTAAACTTTTTAGATACAGACATAGCAAAAGCTATCTCATTTTTACTAGGAACAATAGTCGCTTTTATCATAAACAAATACTGGACATTTCAAAAGCATGAAAAATCTTACAAAGAGATAATAAAATTTTCACTTTTATACACTGCAACACTAGGGGCAAATGTGATAACAAACAAGTTTATTTTAGATACATTTAGCATAACAATAGTTGCTTTTTTAGTAGCTACTGGTGTGAGTATGGTACTGAATTTTATTGGTCAAAAATGGTGGGTTTTTAGATGAGGAGCAAAAAAATGAAATTATCAATAATAGTACCGTGCTACAACGAGGAAAAAAATATCCCTCTTATACTTGAGAAGTTTAATGCTGTAATCAGCAGAGATGATATAGAGGTGCTACTAGTCAATAATGGCTCAACTGATAACTCTAAAGAGATGATGGATAATTTAGTGCCACAATATAGTTTTGCTAGAGTTGTTTTAGTTGAAGTCAATCAAGGGTATGGATACGGCATAAGTTCAGGGCTAAAAGAGACTCAAGGTGAGTTTATCGGTTATACTCATGCAGATATGCAAACAGATCCAGCAGATGTTTTAAAGGCTCTTGATATTATAGAACAAGAGCAAAATCCTACCCATTGCTATGTCAAAGGAGATAGAAAAGGTCGTGCTGTTTTTGACCAATTTTTTACTATGGGTATGAGTGCTTTTGAAACACTATATTTGGGTAAAAAGCTATGGGATATAAATGCCCAACCAAATATATTTCATAAAAGTTTTTTTGAAAAACTCACAAATATTCCAAAAGATTTTTCACTAGATTTGTATTTTTTATACACAGCACAAAAACAAGGCTTAAAAGTGATACGATTTGATGTGATATTCCCCAAAAGGATTCACGGCAAATCAAGCTGGAACACAGGACTCTCTTCAAAATGGAAGTTCATAAAAAGAACACTAGATTTTAGTGTGAAGCTTAAAAAGGATTTATGATTATGGAGTATATTGCACACCGAATAAACACAATAGAGGAGTTAAAAAAGATTCCAAAAAAGTATGGGGTAGAGCTTGATTTGAGAGACTTTAAAAATAGATTAATCTTGCAACATGAGCCATTTAAAAATGGGGAAGATTTTGAAGAGTATTTGAAACATTATAACAATGGCACCATGATACTTAATATTAAAAGTGAACGGATAGAACATAAGGTTTTAGAACTTATAGGAAAGTATAAGATAAAAAAATACCTCTTTTTAGATAGCTCATTTCCTATGATTTATCTTCTATCAAAAAATGGTGAAAAAAATATAGCATTAAGGTTTTCTGAATTTGAAGGCATAGACACAATCTTAAATATGAAAAATAAAATAAAGTGGATTTGGGTAGATTGTTTTTCAAAATTGCCAATTACAAAAGAGAATTATAAATTATTAAAAGAGTGTGAATTTAAGTTTTGTTTAGTGTCTCCAGAACTTCAAGGGCAAAATGAAAAAATAGCAAGCTATAAAAAGTATTTAGAAAATGAGAATATAGTTTTTGATGCTATATGTACAAAAATATATAATGTAAATTTATGGAAAAACTAAGCCTAGCAGACTATAGAATTTTTCTATACTTATTCATTCCACATGTAAGAATAGATCTCTTAATTTTATATATAATTTTTCAAAATCTGTAGAGTAGACTCTTGTGTTTACATATGTTTTGTTATGATATCGTGTTTATCATCTTCTTGCACTTTCAACTGAAGTCTAGTTTTTCACTAAGGTTTTAGCAATTTTTACTTTTTTTGAATTTGTTGGCTTTGTTTTTGAAAGCTTATTTTTTGCTTACTTTGTGTTTCTGTTCTACTATGTATAATATTTTAGTTGCTGGTTTCTTTATCTTAATCAAAGTGCTTGTGATAGACTCATAACGGCAACACTTGTTCTTCTCTGTTTTGTTATACTAATCATACCGATTCAGTTTGATTTTTTGGTATTAAATTTATAAGTGTTCTCAAAGCATTATTTACGGATTTTGCATCTGGAAATATTTTCTGGACATCACTATCTAGTTTAATAATATTAATACCTTCACTGTATTGTTGTGAATATTTTCCTCTAATTCCATTACTAAAATCGTATTCGTCCAACATATCATCTTGGTTTTTCATCTTATGACTCCTTGTAAAATATTTGTTCTTTTTTGGTTGCTTTTCTTGCACTTATAATTCGTATTGAATCAATTTTTTCCAAATGGACAACAATTAAAGTTTTAAAACTATCTGATTTTCCAATCAATATCAATCTATTTTCATTATTGCTATGTAATGGATCTTCTATGGTAATTGAGAGATCATCGCCAAAAACTGTTGTAGCTTCTTCAAATGAAATATGATGTTTTAATAAGTTTGATTTAGCTTTTTTATCATCCCATTCAAAATTAATTGACAATTGAAACCTTTATTTTTAATCTTGAGTATTTTAGCATAAGTTTGTTTAAGCAAGCATGACGGCTAAAGTGAAGGACAAGATGGATTTAGGCAAGAAAGTTTTGTCTTTAATGTATCTTACTTGATACAATAAAAGCTCGATATTTTCGCAAGGTAATCTTGTTTCTTCCTCTGTTTTGTTATGCTTGATTGCTAGAAATGCACTTATTTAGTTTTTTATCAAATGTCATTATTTCATCTTGGTTTGAATAAGAACACAATAAGCAATCTACAAAATCTAAATTTTTAGTTTTAAATTAAAAAAAGAGTGGATTTGGGTAGATTGTTTTTCAAAATTACCAATTACAAAAGAGGATTATAAATTATTAAAAGAGTGTGAATTTAAGTTTTGCTTAGTGTTTCCAAAACTTCAAGGGCAAAATGAGAATATAGTTTTTGATGCTATCTGTAGAAAATATATAATGTAAATTTATGGAAAACTAAGCCTAACAGACTATAGAATTTTTCTATACTTATTCATTCCACATGTAAGAACAGATCTCTTAATTTTATATATAATTTTTCAAAATCTGTAGAGTAAACTCTTGTACTTGCAATAGTTGTAATAAAATTAGTATCTTTTCTCCATCTAGGCACTATATGAAAATGAACATGTTCTGCGATGCTCGCTCCCGCACACTCTCCTAAATTCATTCCTATATTAACACCATTTGCCCCAAGTTTTTCTTTAAGTAGTTTTACAGTTTTTTGTACAAGAGTACTCATCTCTAACCAAACTTCACTTGATAAATCTTCAATAGAATCTTTGTGCAAATTTGGTACAACCATCAAATGACCAGGATTATATGGATACTTATTCATCACTAAAAAACAATTTTTTGTACGATACAAAACATGATGTTCTTCGTCTTTACTACTATTGTTTACTATATTACAAAAAGGGCAACCCTTCTCTTTATTGTTTATATATTCACCTCTCCAAGGAGCATACATGTAGTCCATAATTATACCTTTACTAACTCTTTTAGTGATTTACTGATATTTTTTTGTTTCATAAAATACTCGCCTATTAAAAAAGCGTCAACACCAATTTTGCTTAGTTCTTCTATAGTCTCTTTATTGTGTATGCCACTTTCAGCAACAATAATTTTACCATTTGGTATAAGAGGCATAAGTTTCTGTGTTAAATTCATATCCATCTTAAAAGTATCAAGGTTTCTATGGTTTATGCCAATTATATTTGCTCCAGCAAAGATAGCTTTTGTTAAATCTTCTTTATCATGAATCTCCACTAAGGCTTCCATACCAAGTCTCCAAGCATACTCTAAAAGTAATTTTAACTCTTTTTTGCTAAGAGCTTTTGCAATAAGTAATATAAAATCTGCACCATAAACTAAAGACTCAAGAATCTGATACTCATCTATAATAAAATCTTTTCTTAAAAGTGGAGTAGAAACATATCTTCTAATGCCTGTTAAGTACTCTATGTCTCCTTGAAAGTAGTGAGGTTCGGTTAAAATAGATATAGCACTTGCCCCTCCTTTTGCATACTCTTGAGCAATAAAAAGGGGATCAAAATCTTCTCTTATTACTCCTTTACTTGGACTAGCTTTTTTAACTTCAGCTATAATTCTATATGGATTTTCGTTAGTTTTTGTGAGATAAGACTTTATATCTCTTGGCATAAAAGGGTTAAATGCTAAACTTCTTCCAAGCCAATCACTAGTAAATTTTTTCTTTCTCTGTTTTAAATCTTCTTTTGTTTTTTCTATTATTTCATCAATAATCATCTATTTTTTACCTCTCTTTACACATTTATTAATCTCTATTAAATGATTCATTAACTCCTCTTCTTTATTGACTTTAATTAACTTATCCATTATTACTTTTGCTTCTTTACAGCGTCCTAGTTTGTAGTATCCCCAAGCTAATGAATCTAAATAATATGGTGAATTTGGCTCTTTTAAAAGTGCTTCTTTAATAAGCCCTACTCCTTTTTTAGCATTAATATCATGATCAATTAAAATATAACCATAATAATTAAAATATAGTGGGTCATGTATTTTACTAGCAACTTTTTCAAATTTCTTTAATACAGATTCTAAAATTTCATCGTTAAGACTATCTTTGTTTGATTCATACTCATAAATTGCCATTCTACCAAGATAGTCAATCTTAGAAGTTTTTTCATAAAGCCTTTTAGCTACCATGTAAGCACTTTGAAAATCTTGCGATGATATATATATATCTAATAACAACTCTTGGTCGTATCCACTTTTATCTAAAAATTTTATAGCACCTTTTTTGTCTTTAATATATACTAGTAACTCTACAACTTTTTTTGCATACTCATCATTTCTATATCTATAATAGAGTTTTTTATAAGTCGATATAACACCATTTATGTTTGTCTCTTTTCCATATATTTCTATCAATTTAAAACAACTGTCTATTTCGCAATTATGCATTCGTATATGTGTCTCTAAAAGTGCAATTGCATCATCTTTGTTGTCTAAATAGTTATACTGAATATCGACAATATTTAGTAATGAATTTTCATCATTATCAATAGCATAAGCACTTTCATAGTATTTTAATGCCAATTCATATGATTTACTTTGTAGGTATATAGAGCCTGCTATTTTTAAATTTATAACACTTTTATCTTTATTTACAAGATCTAGTATTTTCTCTTTTGCTTCTATGTTTTTCTCTTGTTTGATTAGAAATCCTATCTCTATTCTTTTTAATTTACTACTATCTGGAGCTTCCGATATAGCTTTGTATAGAAGTTTTTCTGTCTCTTCTATGCCTTCAGATAAAAAAGAGAGTGTTGTCGCTTCTATAAGGTAATTTATTTTTTCACTCTTTTTGTATAAAAGTTTATATATCTCAATTGAATTTTTATAGTTACCACGACTTTGTTGCTCTAATGCAGTCAATATTAAATAATCTTCATTTTCAAAAGATTTTTTACCAATTTGCTCATCAATTGGTTGCTTAACAAAACATCCTGCTAATAAAAAAATTAAAATTAAAGCCTGTATATACCTAAACACTCTTTTTCTGCCTCACTTATATTGTTTTTAAAATAATCCCAAAAAGGAAATTTTTTACACTGAATAGGTCTATTCTCATAAACACTACAACATTTTTTATCTATATCAAAAAAGATGCATTTAAAGCCATCATTAAAATCTAACTCTTTTATGCTGTAACGATACCCTATTTTTATTAAATATTTATTTATAAACTCATTTTTTGATATTTTCAAACTTTCACAAAGTGTTTTTATCTCTAATAATGTTACCCAAATATACCCACTTTCTCCTATGCAACAACTTCCCTCACACTTTTTGCAGGCTTTTGGATCAAATGCAAAATTAAAACCATCTTCTTTTATTAACTCAAACATAGCAGACTTTCTGTTTTTGTATTTTTATATATATACTCTACTTCATTAGAATTCATATAAATTGGTGGTAAAATTTTGCACAATGATTTTGAACTTTTTTTAGCATGTATCAAAACAATTGATGCTTTTTTATTCTCTTTTGTGTGAACAAATCTCATATAATTTACTTTAAATCTATTTTTTATAAGTATATTTAACAGACAATCAATCTGTTCTGCATCATAGCAAAAAATAAATGAACCTCTTGGTTTCAAGTTTTGTGATACCGCAATACATAGCTCGTTAAAAGGCAACATGTCTGCATATCTACTTACTTTTAGATCTTCATTTTTACTTTTTTGACTACCTTTATGATAGAAAGGTGGATTAGTAACTATAAAATCAAACTTTTTGCTAAACCTGCACTCTCTTACATCTGCATGTAAAACTTTAGAATCTAAGTTATTTTTCTTAGCACTCTTACATGTTAGCTCAATATTTGAGGACTGAATATCTATTTGAGTTAGTGAAATATTAGGAAAATCTCGCTTTAAAAGAAGTCCTAAAATACCACTTCCACTTCCAACATCTAAAATTTTTCCTTTAGGTTTAAATGTAGATATAAAGTCATATAAAACTAAAGAATCGCTATTATATCTATAGCCATTTTTATATTGAAATAGATAAAGAGTCTGTTTTATATCTTTTGTCAAAAAAATAACTCAAGTATCATACTTAAAAAAATATAAAAAAAATTATTTTTCAAAAATTATCTTTGCTTTAAAATATGTTCAATTATATGACGAGCATGATTTAATGCTATTGCAATTGAGCCACCACTTTGAACTGCTATATCTCCTGCTAAATAAAGCCCTTTAGTTTTTGACTCAAAATTATCATCAAATTCTGGCTTACTATTTTTATCAAAACTTATGCCACAAAGCTTCAAAAAATCTATCGGTGTTGTTCCGCCAATTGCATAAATTACCCTATCATAAATAGTGTAATAACCATCATTAAAATTCACTTTTACTAAACCTTTATCGTTCTCTAGTAGTTCAATATCTGTACCCATTCTTAATCTTAATTTTTCTTGTCCATTGTACTCATAAATTATTTTTTCATTGATTTCATTTAGTCTATTAAACTTATCTCTTCTGTAATTAAGTGTAACTGTATTAGTCTTTGAAAGCTCTATAGCATACTCCGCAGCAGAGTTTCCTCCTCCAACCATAAGAAGTTTTTCACTACTTGAGCATTTATCTAAATTAAAATTTATTCTTGGTCGTAACGAAGGAGGTATTTTATAGTCTGGCTTATTGGGCTTACCCATGGTTCCAATAGCTATAATTACATTTTTTGACATGTAGCCTGCTCTAGCAGTTATAATTTGAAATATATCTTTATCTTTTTTTATCTTTTCAACTTCAGAATTAAACTCAGTATCTATCTCATCGTTATCTAAAAGTTGATCAAAATAGTCCAAAGTACTCTCTTTTGTCCCATCTTTAAAGTCAATACTACCTGTGAGTTCTGTTACTTTGCCCTTGTAGTCTTTATCTACTCTTTTGTTGTCTTTGTAAAATTTTCTAATCGTTTGAGAGTGATTATTGCCTCTCTCAATAATTAAAATTTTATCTAACCCTAAAAGTTTAGCTTCAATAGTAGCTCCAATTCCACCAGGTCCGCCACCAATTATAACTAAATCATATATTTGTTGCATTTTTTATCCATCTCTCAAATTTAATTGATTATTATAACAAAAAATAGTAAAATAAAACAGTTACATATCAATAATTAGGGTTTGGTCGTAAAATATATGGATAAAGTCATACAAGAGTGTAAAGTTTTACATGTAGATAACCTATGTTTTGGATACGAAAATTCTCCTATGCTTTATAATAATCTATCTTTACATGTAAACATAGGCGAAATAGTATCTGTATTAGGAGCTAGTGGATCTGGAAAAAGTACTCTTTTTGAACTTATAACAGAAAATTTATTGCCACTAAAAGGGGTTATTACATGTAGAGAAATTTCACAAATTTTTCAAGACCCATACTCGTCTTTTCATCCCTCTTTTTGCATAAAAAATCAAATTAAAGATGTAGCTCCTTTAGATAATTACAAAGAAATTTGCAACTCACTAGAGCTTGATATTTATCTACTCGACAAAAAACCTCATCAACTTAGCGGTGGTCAACTTCAGCGCTGTTCGATTCTAAGAGCACTCTTAATGAAACCTAAACTTCTTTTAGCTGATGAGCCTACAAGTGCACTTGATAATATCACTCAACTTGAAGTTATGCAATTGCTAGTAAAATTTCTTGATTCTATTGGCATACTTCTTATAACACATGATGAGCATTTAGCTTCTTGGTGTAGTGATAGAGTTATAAATTTAAATAAATATCAAAACAGTAACTATTAAAAAATTATTATTTTTTACTCTCTCTAGCCTCTTTTAAAGATTCAGCTATTAAAAATGCAAGCTCTAATGCTTGGTCTGCATTTAATCTTGGATCACAATGAGTATGATATCTAGCTTCTAAATCTTTTTCTGTTAAATCTTTATGTCCGCCTGTACACTCTGTAACATCTTGACCTGTCATCTCTAAATGAACACCTCCGGGAAAAGTTCCTTCAGTTTTATGGACTTTAAAGAAACCTTTTACTTCACGAAGAATCTCATTAAACTCTCTTGTTTTGTAGTCATTTGATGTTTTTATTGTATTACCATGCATAGGGTCTATGCTCCAAATAACATTTTTGCCATGTTTTTTTACTATTTGAACAAGTTTTGTAAGCTCATTCTCAATTTTTTGAGCACCCATTCTTACAATTATATTTAGTCTACCCTCTTCATTTGTTGGATTAACTTTTTCTATAAGCTCTATTAGGTTCTCCGGTGTCATAGTTGGGCCGGCTTTTATGCCTATAGGATTTTTAACTCCTCTTAAAAACTCTACATGTGCATCATTTAAATCTCGTGTTCTATCGCCAATCCAAAGCATGTGAGCAGAACAATTATACCAATCACCAGTTAAACTATCTTCTCTTGTTAGTGCTTCTTCGTAGTTCATTAAAAGTGCTTCATGGGAAGTGTAGAGTGTCGTCTCATTAATAGTTGGTGTATTTGCAGATGTAATTCCACAAGCTTCCATAAATGCTAAAGTTTCAGTAATTTTATTTGCTAAAATTTGGTACTTCTCTCCGAGTTTACCTTTTTTTACAAAATTTAAATTCCATCTATGGACTTTATGCAAATCTGCCATGCCACCACGAGCAAATGCACGAAGTAAATTCATGGTTGAACTTGATTGATTATATGCTTTTATCATTCTAGTTGGGTCTGGAGTTCTTGATTTTGAAGTAAATTTATTATCATTAATAATATCGCCTCTATAGCTCGGAAGGCTCACTCCGTCAATCTCTTCTAAATCACTTGAACGAGGTTTGGCAAATTGACCAGCAAGGCGTCCCACTTTTACTACAGGACAACCTCCCGCAAAAGTAAGAACAACTGCCATTTGCATCATTACTTTAAACATGTCTTTTGTGTTGTTAGCATTAAATTCACTAAAACTCTCAGCACAATCACCACCTTGCAGTAAAAATGCCTCTCCTTTGCTAACTTTTACTAATTCATCTTTTAACTTTCTAACTTCTCCAGCAAAAACAAGTGGTGGAAGATTATTTAACTCTTTTTCTATTAATTGTAGCTGATTTGTATCTGTATAAATAGGTTGTTGCTTTATATTAAACTTTCTCCAAGATTTTTTTGACCACTTCATTGTATTCCTTGTTTTAAAATACTACTATTATATCGAAAAATCCTATATTATTAATATTTCCTACATGTGTAAAATGTAAAATACTCAAATTAATTGTTACTTTATGAAACAATTAAACATTTTTAACACTTTGCTTTTTTAGTACTCTCATTTTAACTAAATATTTGAGTATAATAGTAGTATTTTAAAACAAGG
>JAERRW010000098.1 GCA_016735235.1 Sulfurospirillum sp.
TTTGTTTCTCTTTGGGTCTATTGTTTCAGGAAGTTGAACCAATATTGATTGTCTATTTCCACCATCTTCTGCATTGAGTTGCATAACCGCATCGGCGGTTGTTCCAGAACCTGCGAAAAAGTCTAGGATTATGTCGTTATCGTTTTCTATACAAGATAAAATAATCTTTTTTAGAAAACTAACTGGTTTTGGATTATTAAAATATTCATTTCCAAATATTTTTAGTAATTCCTTTGTACCTACCTGATTTAAATAAGCATTATCAAAAAAAGACAAACTAGCTATTGGGTTGTTTTTAGTTTTCAAATCTTTTTTATATCTTTTAAAAATAAAACCTCTCTCATTTTTTTTGTATTTTCTTCGAAATATAATCTTTTTTGTTTGTATATACTTGCTTAA
This sequence comes from Sulfurospirillum sp., assembly GCA_016735235.1. Lineage (GTDB taxonomy): Bacteria > Campylobacterota > Campylobacteria > Campylobacterales > Sulfurospirillaceae > Sulfurospirillum_A. The sequence continues at coordinate 400 of JAERRW010000098.1, forward strand.
TGTTTCTTTTGAAAATGCCCAATATCTACCTTTTGGAGGCAAATCTATCTTTTCTGTAAATGGATTTTTTATTTCAAAATAAGTACTATCTCCGCCACTTTTAGCACTAGGATCTCCAGAAGTCCATTTGCCATTTATATCAGAATTTGAATAGTTTTTGTACTCTTTCTTATCTCCTTTTAAAAATAAAAGCTCCTTCTTTTTTGCAAATATCAATAATACTTCATGTTGATAATTTAACCCTGTACCTTCATCACCAGTCATTGATTTTGTTTTTCTTATCAAATCTCCTACAAAATTCTCCTCCCCAAAAACTTCATCCATTAAAAGTCTAAGTTGAGCCACTTCGTTATCATCAATACTTATAAATATAACTCCATCATCTTTTAAAAGTTGTTTTGCAATATAGAGACGAGGGTACATAAAAGTAAGCCATGCCGAATGAGAATTGCTTTTACTATCTACAAAACTTAAAATGCGTTTGGCTCTATCTTCATCAACCCCCGCTAAGTCTCTAAATTCACTAACAGTAAATTTTCGGTCATCTTGATACACAAAACCATCACTTCCTGTGTTATATGGTGGGTCAATGTATATCATTTTTACCTTTTCATAATATGCATTTGAGAGGTGTTTTAACACTTCAAGATTATCGCCTTTTATGAGTAGGTTTTTAGAGTTTTTATTCTCCTCTTTTTGGTTAAACTCTTCATCTTCTTTCAAAAGAGTAGTAGCCTCATCGCTTGCTAAAACTCTTGCGTAAGATTTCCCTAACCAATCCAGCCCATAACTCTCTTTATAAAAATCAATTTCACCACTTGAAAGTTCTTGTTTAAATTTTTCAAAATCAAAGTTTCCATCTTTTGCAAAACAGTGTGAGAAGTGTTTTTTTAATGTTTTTATGTTTTTATTTTTATACATTATTTGCCTATTTTTTTATTTGCTTCATCAATTCTAAAAAGATACCATATTTCGACTTTGAAAAAGGTAGTATTTAATAAAAATATATACAAGATATTATAATAGAAAACTTGCATGAGTGATTTTATTAAAGAATAGGAAGAATTAAAAAGAGTATGGGTATGCACAAAATAGTTTGAAGTGTAATAATTGAAGAGATCAAGGCGGTGTCTCCTCCGAGTTCACGAGCTAAAATATAACCACTTACAGCAGTCGGCATAGCTCCAAAAATAACAGCTATTGCTAGTACTTCACTACTTAAACCAAACAGTAGACCGACTCCATATATAATAAGAGGAAAATAGACAAGTTTTGCCAAGGAAGAGACTATTATCTCTTTTTTAGCTAATTTTAAATATCTAAATTCCGAGCCAACACCAACAGATAAAAGCCCTATAGGAAGGGCCGCCCCACTTAACATGGTAAGAGATTTCAATGCAATTACAGGAAGAGTTATATCACTTATATTGATAAAGCCACCTATTATACATGCAACTATGAGAGGGTTTTTAATGATTGTTTTTAAAAAAGACACAAAAGAGAACTGCCCATCTCTAACATAAATAGCAAATGTTGAGATACAAAGTATATTTATAAAAGGTATAACAAAAGTCATAAGAATAGCAACTAAAACTAGCCCTTTGTCTCCATAAACAGAATCGGCAAAAGCTAAAAGTACATAAGAGTTAAATCTAATACCGCCTTGTATTATTGATGTAAATGCTCTATTGTTAAATTTTACAAAAAAATTCAATAAAATTAATGAAAAAAAGACAATAGATATAGCTAAAATTGCAGTTATTACTAAATTCTTAGTTTGCTCTAAGTCTAAATTTGAAGTAGCCATTTTGTAGACTAAAAAAGCGGGCATAAGAACATAATAAGTAAATTTATCGGCCATTGGCCAAAAATCAGTTGAAGGAAATTTAATTTTTTTAAAAAAATATCCTAAAAAGATTAATGCAAATATAGGTATAAGAGTATTTATTATGTGTTCCATTATTTTTTAATTCTATATCCTTGTAATGATTTTTTAAAAATATTTTTACCTATTTTAAATATCCATACTGTTTTTTATACTCTTCGTATGTTCCTTTAAAATCGACTACACTACCATTAGTTTTAAACTCTATAATTCTATTTGCATAAGCATCTATTAGTTCTCTATCGTGTGTAACACATATAACATTACCAGTAAATTTAAAAAGTCCCTCACCTAAAGCTATGATAGCCTCCAAATCAAGATGATTATCTGGCTCATCAAGAAGTAAAAAATTACCCTTTTGAAGCATCATTTTAGATAACATCATGCGATGTTTCTCTCCACCACTTATATTTTTTATACTCTTTTTTTGATCCTCTCCTGAAAAAAGCATGCGACCAAGACACTTTCTAATCTCATCTAAATCTCTATTTTCATCATAAGTTTGCAACCAATCAACAAGTTGCTCATCTCCATCTATTAAGTCAGTTGTATTTTGAGGAAAATAACTAGACTCTATAGTAGCTCCCCATTTTACCTCTCCGCCATCTTGTTTTAACTCACTCATAATAATATTTAGAAGTGTAGTTTTGCCAACACCGTTTGCTCCAATGAGTGCAATTTTATCACCCTTTTCAACTTTAAGAAAAAGGTTTTTTAATACAACTTTATTATATGATTTACTTATATTGGTTAGCTCTAAAACCTCATTTCCTATATCTCTTTTTATTTTAAAAATAATACTAGGATTTCGCCTAATTGAACTCTGCAAATCTTCAATATCTATTTTATCGACTCTTTTTTGACGACTTGTTGCCTGTTTTGCCTTAGAAGCATTAGCGCTAAATCTTCTAACAAAAGCTTCTAGCTCCTCTTTCTCTTTTACTTTTTTTCCTCGTTCTAACTCTTGTTGTTTAGTTATAAGATTTGCAGCTATATACCAATCATCATAATTACCAACAAACTCACGAATTTTTTTAAAATCAACATCTAAAATATTGGTACAAACAGAATTCAAAAAATGTCTATCATGAGAAATAACAATCATGGTTCCTTTGTGGCGTTTTAACTGGTCTTCAAGCCAAGAAATAGCTTCTAAATCAAGGTTATTTGTTGGTTCATCTAGAAACAAAATATCTGGTTTTGGATATAAAACTTGTGCTAGCAAAATCTTAAATTTATCGCCACTAGTAAGCGAACTCATTAACTCACCATGTAACTCTACAGAAAAACCTAGTGCATAAAGAATTTTTTCTATATGAATATCTACTTCATAAGTTGGATCTTCTTCTGTGCAAATTATCTCAAGATCTGCTAGTCTATTATTGACTTTTTCATCTTCAAAATCACCGTTTATATATAAATTATCTTTCTCTTTTATTGCATCATAGAGTCTTTTATTGCCATACATCACAGCATCTTTAAGTGTAAACTCTTCATATGCATATTGATTTTGCCCTAAAGTTCCTACTTTTAATCCGCTTTGTATTGAAATATTTCCATTTGTTTGCTCTAATTCGCCTGATAGTATCTTCATGAATGTACTTTTTCCAGACCCATTTGCTCCTATTAGACCATAACGCTTGCTTGCATCTAACTTTAAATTTATATCTTCAAATAACAGTTGAGATGAAAACCTCATTGTTATATTGTTTACTTCTAGCATTTAATTTTCTCTCTTTAAATTATATATTTAAGTCTTACATGTAAATTTAATAAATTTAATGCAAATCACTATTTAAAACAACTTCCCTTTTACTTCTAAGAGCTATAATCATTCCATTTTTACTGTTTTGTCTAAAATGTATACCATTTAAGTTTGCAAAATTTAAGCCTTTGAGAAATTGAATCTCATCACTTTTTTTACATGTAAACTTCGAATTTACAGCTTTTATATTAAGTACTTCTATTGGGCTTATGCCTATTTTAGTGCCTTCAAGTATAGCCAATCCAGCATCAATAATACAGCCATCGCCTAAAGGTATTCCGCTCACAGAATTTGCACCAAGAAGAGTATTTTTGCCTATAGTAATTGGGTTGCCATCTGTTCCACTTAGAACTCCCAATATGCTAGCTCCTCCTCCAATATCACTTCCAGCTCCAACTATTGCAGAAGAGCTTATGCGTCCCTCAACCATAACCGCACCAGTGGTTCCTGCATTAAAGTTAATGTAACTAGCTCCCGGCATAACAGTAGTTCCAGCAAAAAGTTGCGCCCCCATGCGAACCCTGCTTGTATCTAATATGCGTGTATTGTCCGCTGGAATCACATGTGATAAAAATCTAGGAAATTTATCTACAAATTCAATATTAGGATAAGTGCCTTGAAGTTTCATCTCTATCTCATTTACCCTTAACCAGTCGAGTTCAATAGGGATGCCCATAGACCATGCCACATTTGAAAGTACACCAAATGCACCATTTAAGTTTAAACTTCTCAAGGCTACTTTTCCAGTTGAAAGAGCATAGAGTTTTAGATATGTTGCTTCAACACTCTTGAGTATTTCATCTTTAAAAATAAAAACCAATTTATAGTGGTTTTTTAGTTTATCTATCTTTCTTATCCAGTTTAACATGTTGATTACTTGTACATTTTTATGAGCCTCTTTTGTTGCATCATTAACAAATGGAGTAAAAGCTCTATTTGCATTTTTAACAAACTCTTTATCGATATCACAAACAAATTCACTCCCACTAAAATCTACTTGTACACCACTTTTTTTAAGTGCTGCTACAAAAATAGCTGCACTTCCAAAGTTTTCGTTCCAATTTATAATAGGAAAATTTGCTTGTAGTATTTTATTTGAATTTAACTGACCACGATCAACTCTAGCAATTCCAAAACCAATTGGTCTTTTATAGCCATCTATTTTTTCTGTTTTATCTACAAGAGATTTAAACTCTTTTTCATTTTTTATTTTATTTAACATTTTAATTACTTAGTGGAGCAAGTTTTTGCTTGATTTTTTGTGCCAACAGTAGGTTGAATTGATGCATTACTAACTTTACCCTCTTTGTTTATTTTTTCTATCTCTTCCCAAAGTTTATGGGCGGACTTTTGATATCTTTTTGCAGTTTCACTTTCGGGCTTAAATAGAACTACTGGTTTTCCACTATCTCCTCCTTCTCTTACGGCAGGCTCTATTGGAATCTCTCCTATTACTTGTGTTTTAAATTTATTTGCTAGTGGTTTTGTTGTGCCTTTACCAAATATATCGTACTGTGTTCCGCTATCTGGACATATAAATCCACTCATGTTTTCCATAATGCCAGCAATTGGAATATGTAGTTTTTTAAACATGTCTAAACTTCTTTCGGTATCATCAAGCGCAACTTGTTGTGGGGTTGTAACACATATGCCGGTTGTTACTGGAACACTTTGGGCCAAAGTAAGTTGAGCATCACCAGTTCCAGGGGGCATGTCAATAAATAGCACATCTAATTCACTCCAAAGAATGTCTCTAAGTAGTTGCTCAATAGCCTTCATGATCATAGAACCTCTCCAAATAAGAGATTGTCCCTCTTCCATAAGACTGCCCATACTCATCATCTCAACTCCATGAGCTAAAATTGGCTTAACCTTTTGTCCAATTATTTCGGGGCTTTTGCCAACAACTCCTAACATTCTAGGCACATTAGGCCCATAAATATCGGCATCAAGAAGTCCAACTTTTTTACCTTGAGATGCTAGTGCAATTGCTAAATTAACTGTAGTAGTTGTTTTGCCAACTCCACCTTTGCCCGAACTTATCATAACAAAATTTTTTACATGTGGAGTTACATTTTTACCACTTTGTGAATTACTCTTTTGATTTGGAATTTCTGGTTGTTTTATAGCTATATCTACTCTTGATGCTCCTGCTTTTATTAAACTGTTTTCTATATCAATTTTTAACTCTTTTGATACATCTTTACTCGCTGAAAGTATCTCTACTTCAATAAAAATATTTTTATCATTTACTTCAACATTTTTCACAAAACCAAAAGTTACAATATCTTTTTCAAAACCTGGATATTTTACACTTTTTAGTATTTTTAAAACACTATTTTTATCTAACATTATTTTCCTTATATTTGAAATAAATCACTCTGTTAATTGAGGATTATTTTTTACAATCTCTTGTGAAATTTTGTATGAGCAAAACTTTGGTCCACACATGGAGCAAAATTCTGCCTCTTTAAATATAGTTTGCGGTAAAGTCTCATCATGATACTCTTTTGCCCGCTCTGGATCAAAACATAACTCAAATTGTTTATTCCAATTAAAACTATATCTTGCATCACTCATTTCATTATCTATATTCATAGCATCTTTTCTACCTCTTGCAATATCGGCCGCATGAGCTGCTATTTTATAGGCTATGATTCCTTCTCTCACATCTTGAGCATTAGGAAGTCCTAAATGCTCTTTTTTTGTAACATAACATAGCATACTAGCACCGTGCCACCCACCAACAGCGGCCCCGATAGCACTACTAATATGGTCATAACCAGCGGCCACATCTGTTACAAGTGGTCCTAAAATATAAAAAGGAGCCTCATGGCAATACTCTCGTTCTAGTTTCATATTACGCTCAATTTGATTAAGAGGAATATGTCCCGGTCCCTCTATCATAATTTGCACATCTTTTTCCCAAGCTTTTAGTGTGAGTTCTCCTAAAACCTTAAGCTCTCCTAGTTGTGCCTTATCGCTCGCATCATAAAGGCAACCCGGACGAAGAGAATCTCCCAAAGAGAGAGCTACATCATACTTACGGCAAATATTTAAAATATCATCAAATGCAGTATAAAAAGGGTTCTCTTTATGATAGTGCATCATCCACGCAGCCATAAGCGAACCGCCACGACTCACTATGCCCATTTTTCTTTTAGCAATTAGTGGCATAGTGCTAAGTAAAAAACCTGCATGAATAGTAAAATAACTAACACCTTGTTTTGCTTGTCGCTCAATGACTTCAAGCATTTTCTCAATTGTTAGATCTTCTATTTTGTTGTTTATATCATGTAAAATTTGATACATGGGAACAGTTCCAACTGGTATATTAGAGTTTGCAATAACCTCTTTTCTAATCTCGTCTAAATCTCCACCTGTTGAGAGATCCATCACTGTGTCTGCTCCATATTTTTCAGAAATCTTTACTTTTTCTACCTCTAAAGACGGATTACTTGTCAAAGAAGATGATCCTATATTTGAGTTTACTTTGCAAGTTGTGGCAATACCTATTGCCATAGGTTTTAAAGAGGTATGCATAATATTTGCAGGGATTATCATTCTGCCTCTTGCTATCTCTTTTCTAATCAACTCTTGTGGAAGATTTTCAACTTTAGCAACGTATTTCATCTCTTGTGTAACTTTGCCTTGTCGAGCATAATACATCTGTGTTTTTACTTTATCGTTTTTGCGTTTTTCGATCCATTTTTTTCGCATAATATTTCCTTGCAATTAGATAAGGAATTTAACACAAAAAAGATAAAAAAAAGCTTTTATCGTGTATACTAATACAACACTTATTGAAAAAAGGACTAAAATTGCCCGATTTATCTCTGGTTATGTTGGGAGCGGGGACATCTTCACGGTTTAAAATGTCTGCTAAAAAACAGTGGCTAAGAACTGGGCATACTCCATTGTGGCTATATGCCACTCAAAATATTATGAAAAATTATGCTTTTGCTAAAATAGTTATAGTCTGCAATAAAGATGAAATAGAGTATATGAAACTTTTTAATAGCGAATTTATCTATGTAGCTGGAGGAGACTCACGCCAAGATTCACTTAAAAATGCTCTTTCACATGTAGAGAGTCAAGGTGTACTAGTTAGCGATGTGGCACGAGTTTGTGTTCCTCAAGATATGCTCCAAAGAGTTATTAGTGAGTATGGAAGTGCTGATATAATTGTGCCGTATATAAAAACTCAAGATACAGTAGTTTTTAAAAATGAAACGGTAAATAGAGATGATATTAAACTTATTCAAACTCCTCAACTATCAAATACGAACTCACTTAAAAATGCTCTTTTACATGCAAAAGATTTTACTGATGATAGCAGTGCGGTAAAAGCAAATAGCGGAGCAATTAAGTATGTCATAGGAGATAAAACCGCAAATAAAATAACATATTTAGAAGATATTGAAATTATTTCAAAGTTAGAAAAACCTTCGGCTGATATATTTATAGGCAATGGCTATGATGTTCATCAATTTGAAGATGGTAAAAAAATGGTTCTTTGTGGTGTAGAGATTCAATACGATCGAGGACTTAAAGCACACTCTGATGGTGATGTGGCCATACATGCTCTCATAGATGCACTTTTAGGTGCAAGTGGAGCTGGCGATATAGGCGAACTTTTTCCTGACAATAACCCAAAGTATAAACATGTAGACTCAAAAAAATTACTTAAAGAGGTTGTACTATTTTTACATAATACTGGATTTCAAATAGTAAATTGTGATTTAACAATTATTTCTGAGTCGCCTAAGATTTCACCCTATAAAAAACTTATGAGAGAGACAATAGCAAATATCTTACAAATAAAACCTTTACATGTAAATATTAAGGCGACTACTACTGAAACATTGGGCTTCATTGGAAGAGGAGAAGGAATTGGCGTAAGTGCTATTTCTTCATTAAAATACTATGATTGGAAGTAATTAATGAAAATATTGATTGTTGAAAATGAGATATATTTAGCACAAAGTATTGCATCTAAGCTTACAGAAATAGGCTATCAATGTGATGTGGCCGGCTCTATAAAAGAGGCAATAAAGGACAATGAATACGATGCAATTTTACTCTCTACAAATATATCTGGACAAAATTTTTATCCAATCATTAAAAAATATAGCTCTTCTATTATTATTTTAATGATATCTTACATTAGTAATGATACAGTTTCAAGCCCTATAAAAGCTGGTGCAAATGACTATATTCAAAAACCATTTATGATTGAAGAACTTATTAGAAAACTTCAGCACTTAAAAAACTTTAATGCCCTAAAAAAAGAGAACGCAACATATAAAGAGTATGTATATAATCTATTTCAAAGTTTTGATCTTGAGCCAATAAATATGAAAACAAAGCTCCCTTTGCTCTTAAAAACAAATTTTCAAAAATATGCAGATGTGGCTGTGTTTCATTATAGTATGGAAAAAAATGAATCTTTTACATTTATATCTCTTGCATGTGATAATTCAATTGAAAAAATAAACAAAACTACATGTAATGAACTTATCTATCTAACAGGTTTGCAAAATATAAAAAAGAGTGAAAAAACAAAAATATTAAATCTCATAGAAAATAAGCGCGCAATAGTATCAACAACAGATACAAATGAAAACCAAAAATTTATTACAGAAATTAAAATATTGACTAACAATCAAATTTTTGATGGAGGCGATATGCTTAGTATTAATGATTATGTAAAATCGATTATACTAAATTTTCAAAATAAATTTACCGATACTGTATTGTCAGAAAAACTTGGAATTTCTAGAAAAAGTCTTTGGGAGAAAAGAAAAAAATATGGCATTACTAAAAAAAAATAGACAACTTTTTATTGACAAACAAGCACTTGCTACACTCTCATTTGGAAAAGAGGGAGTATTTAGTCCTGTTGATAAACTTATGAATAAAAAAGAAGCTAAAGAGGTAGATAAGACTGGATTTTACAAAGGCACTCCTTTTCCTTTTCCGTTTATTATTGCTCCTTTTGGTAAAAAAAATACAGATATATTAACAAGTGCAATTAAAGGAGAAAATCTTGATTTTGTAGTTGATGGTGAAATAAGAGGAACAATAAAAGTTGATGAAGTTTTTAAAATAGATAAAAAAAGAAGAATAGAACAAATTTTTGGCACTTACGATACCTCTAGCTTTGAAACAAAACTTTTTTTAAAACGACTCGGTAGTTATGCTATTAGTGGTGAGTATGAACTTGATTTTGATGACATAAAAGAGATAAAAAATAGCATCTTAGAAGCAAAAAAAAGAATTAAACCTAAAACTGTAACTTCTATTATGATGAGCGCAAAACCTTTTCATAGAGCTCATGAGAGACTCATTAGAGTAACGCTTGAAAAAACTGATTTATTGATAATATTTCTACTAAAACCTTACACAAAAGATCTGCTACCTTATGAGCTTAGGCTAAAAACTCTTCGATATTTTGTAGATAATTATCTACCAAAGAGTAGGGTTGTAGTTGTTCCATTTGAAAATACATACATTTTTGCAGGTTATAATAATGCTGTTTTAGATAGCATATGTGCTTACAATCTTGGCTGTGATAGACTAGTTCTTGGACAAAACCATACCGGTATTGGAATGTATTATGATAAAAATGAGCAAAAATCTATATTGAATAAATATGAATCGCTAGATATTGACATAGATATTGTAACCGAATTTGTTTATTGTAACGAGTGTAGAACTTTAGTTAGTAAAAATACATGTCCTCATGGTCAGCATCATCACATGAAGTATGACTCAAAAACTCTTATGGAACTTCTCAAAGTTGGTATCTTGCCACCTGCGGTTCTTATGAGAAAAGATATATCGGCTATACTGCTTAGTGAAATGTTTCCTAATAGATTTGAAAATATACAAAAAATATATGACAATATCTTTCCAACTTCTGGATTACTAGAGTCTCATAGTGAAAAAGATTTTTATCTTGAATTAATGAAGTTACATCAAACAATGTCTTTAACTTAGGAGTAAATATGCGTAAACTTTTTTTAACATTTTTCTATAGTGGCTTATCGCCTTGGGCGCCGGGAACGGCTGGAAGTATAGTAGCGGCTATTGTGGGGGTTCTACTTTTGCAATACATTGAAGTTAATACACTTCTTCTTTTAACAACTCTTATAACAATTATAGGAATAAAACAAATCAATATCTATGAAAAAGAGACAAAAATACATGACGATAAAAGCATTGTTATAGATGAAGTTGTAGGCTTATGGCTAGCTTTTGTAATTGCATCAGATAACTGGACTCAAATAGTGCTATCTTTTGTATTTTTTAGAATATTTGATATTTGGAAACCCTCTTTTATAGGAAGAATTGATAAAAATGTCAAGGGTGGCTTAGGTGTCATGGGAGATGATTTACTTGCTGGATTACTTGCTGGAATTTGTAGCTCTGCTGTCTGGAAGATTTTAGAATATCTTTTTAATAACTTGCTTTGAATTATTAAAATAATAGTATAATTATAAAAAATAGCGACTAAGGAGATAAAATGAATATTATAGAGGGAAAACTTTCACTTGATACAAACACAAAAATAGCCATAATTAATGCAAGATTTAATCATATTATAACCGATAGATTAGTAGAAGGTGCAAAGGACTCTTTTTTGCGTCATGGTGGTAATGAAAAAAATTTAGACTTAATTTTAGTTCCAGGTGCATTTGAGATACCTTTAGTATTAAATAAAATTTTAGCAAGCGAAAAATATAGTGCTATATGTTGTGTTGGTGCAATTATTCGTGGTAGTACTCCACATTTTGATTATGTATCTGCTGAAGTTACAAAAGGAGTTGCAAGTTGTGCATTAAAATATAAAATACCAGTAGTTTTTGGAGTTCTTACAACTGACACAATAGAACAAGCGATAGAAAGAGCGGGAAGTAAAGCAGGCAATAAAGGCTTTGAAGCTATGACGGGAGTTATAGAAATGGTAAATTTATATAAAAATTTATAAGGATTTTTATTGGCAACAAGACATCAAATAAGAGAATCAATTGTAGGTATTTTATATGCAAGAGACATAGGAAATGAGGATATTGATAAGTTTGTAGATGAACTTTTTGAAGAAAAAAAAATACGAAATAATCAATTAGTATTTGCAAAAGAGTTATATAGTGGTATAAAAATCAATTGTTCCAATATAGATAAAGTTATTGATAGTTATTTAAAAGAGTGGAGTTTGAAAGAAATAGGAAATGTAGAAAGAGCAATACTAAGACTTGGAACTTATGAACTTCTCTATACTAATCTAGATAGTGCAATTGTTATTAATGAGGCTATAGAGTTATCTAAAAAACTCTGTCATGACACAAGCCCAAAGTTTATAAATGGTGTTTTAGATACTATTATGAAAAATAAGGACAAATGGTTGTGAAATTATGTGTTGCATTAGATTTGCCTACAGCTAAAGAAAATTTAAATTTAGCAAAAATGTTGAAAAATGAAAATATTTGGTTAAAAGTAGGTCTTCGTTCATATATAAGAGATGGCAACTTTTTTATAGAAGAGTTAAAGCAAATTAGCACAAATTTTAAACTCTTTTTAGATCTAAAAATTTATGACATACCGAACACTATGGCTGATGCATCAGAATCTATAGCTAAGCTTGGAGTTGACATGTTTAATATTCATGCATCAAGTGGTAAAAAAGCTATGGTAACGGTTATGAATAGACTTAGTCAAATTAAAAGTCCTCCTATGGTTTTGGCCGTTACTGCATTAACTAGTTTTGATGAGACTTCTTTTAGTGCGGTATATGAAAAAAGTATAGAAAAAAAAGCAACACAATTTGCCATAGATGCTTACCAAAGTGGTCTTAATGGTGTTGTATGCTCTGTTTATGAGAGTAGAGTTATTAAAGAGAAAACAACACAAAATTTTTTAACTCTAACACCTGGCATTAGACCATTTGGAGAGGAGACTCAAGATCAAAAAAGAGTAGGAACTTTAAAAACTGCAAAAGATGAAATGTCGGATTTTATAGTAGTTGGACGCCCTATATACGAAGCAAACGACCCACTTGGAATAACAAAAAGAATACTAGAAAATATATAAATAAATAAAAGTTTCATTTTTATTTATTTTTAAGTATATTATTATTTTTAAATGATATAATCTTATCTGCTTTTAACTATACGGACAGTTGGGTGAGTTGGCTGAAACCACATCCCTGCTAAGGATGCGTAGGAGTAATCCTACCGAGAGTTCGAATCTCTCACTGTCCGCCATTTTTTTAGAACAACTATTGCATTAGCACTTAAAAAAACACTCAATATTTGTAGCCCTCCCCTTAAACCAACCAAGCTTAAACAGAATAATTCATCTCTAAATTGTACTTATTTAAATATTCAATAGGACTTAACAACTAAAGTACTTGGGCGGAAAAAATTATCAAAAATTAAATATACTGATTTAGACGATATTTTAAAATCTATTGCTCATACAAGCGGGGACGGGATAAACATAATTTATAGGTTTCATAATAAAAAAAAGGTATAATCAACTTAAATTATTTTCTAACAAAAAGTTCAACAAAAACCATAGATAAACGGCTAATAAGAGGAATAAGAAATATGATTTTAATGATAGACAATTATGATAGTTTTACATACAACATAGTTCAATATTGCTTAGAATTAGGTGCAAATATAAAAATAATTAAAAATGATGAGTTA
>JAERRW010000027.1 GCA_016735235.1 Sulfurospirillum sp.
TTCAAACTACTCATTTAAAAAGCACAAAGGTTATGGAACCGCCTTACATGTAAAAGAGATAAGTGAATTTGGATACTCAAAAATACATAGAAAAAGTTTTATAATAAAAAGTTTAGCCTAATTTGATAAAACTTTCGCATATAAAACTATAATGTCTTCTTGATAATATTTCCAAGCTATCTGTTTTGTATATTTCAGTTGGAATTATAGATATCATATCTCCTGCATCAACCTCCTTGTCAATCAATAGTTTGTTTTCATAAATTGCCATTTAAAGGAATCTAATCCACGACTTATTGGAATTATTCCAGGATGTGCATTTATGATTTTCTTATTTTCAACACACTCTTTTGATAATATTCCAGCTCCCAAAACAAGATAAATATCACAACTAAAATTAATACCAAAAAAACCAAGTCTTTATTTAATAAATACTTTTAAAGAGTTGTAAATCATAAGTATCATGATGATTAAAAGTCCAATTCCTGCTGATTTGTTATAGAGTTTATTTGCTGTAATAAAAATTAACATAAAAGATGCTGCCCCAGCACACAATATATCAAAACCATATTTTTCAAAGTCAATTGTTAGAGGATTTATTATAGCAGCACTTCCCAATACTATAGTAAAATTTGCTACATTACTTCCTATAATATTCCCTATTATCATATCGGCATTACCTTTTTTTGCGGCTGCGATACTTACAACAAATTCTGGTAAACTAGTTCCAAATGCGATTAAAATTAATGAAATAACCCACTCCGTAACTCCTAAACTCCTTGCTATTGTTGAGGCACTTTCTATAGTAAAATTAGCTCCCACGGTAACAAGTGCAAAGCCTATAAAAAGAAAAATAAGGGTTTTGCCCCAAATAAATTTCTCTTTAGAAAGCTCTTTACTTACTTCATCTTCTATTGCTTTAGCATCTTTACTCAAAAACAGTAGATAGCCAACCATCAAAAGAAGAAACATGCTACCCTCAAATGCGCCAATGACTCCATCATATGCCATGATGATAAATATAACTAGTGGAAAAAGCGACCAAGCACTATCATTTTTAAATAGATCTCGTTTTGGATTTAAATCTTTTACTATTAAAAACATTACGCCTAAAACTAAACATATATTAAATGTTACACTTCCTAAAACATTTGCAACGGCCATGTCCGATTTGCCAACACTACTCGCTGCGATACTAGCGGCCATTTCAGGTAAACTGGTTCCTACTGCTATAAGTGTAGCCCCAATTACAAATGATGATATGTTAAAATGAAGTGCAATTCTCTCTGATTCTATTATAATATAATTTGCTCCATATATTAAAGCACTCATTGAAATTAAAAATATCAAATACTCCATTAATTCTCCATTCTTGTTATTAAACTTTTTGGTAGCCCAAGCCTATTTATGAGCCTCTCTTCTTCTCTTCTCATTTCGCCATTATCGCACTCATGGTCAAAACCTCTTACATGTAAAAGTCCATGAATAAACATTAAAGTAATTTCATCTTTGAGAGTATGTTTTAACTCTTTTGCTTTTATTGTAGCTAGATCACTATTTATGACTATAGAACCAAGAGGAGTGTTAGCAAAATCTTTTAGTGGAAAACTTAAAACATCTGTTGTCTTATTGACTCCTCTTTGCTCTAAGTTTATCTTATGCATTGTTGAACTATTGACTATAACTAACTCTACTTCTCTTCTCTTTTCAAGTAAACTTTCAAGCATAGATATATTAATACAAATACCTGTTTGATTATTAAGTGTTATCATTAAAAAAGTTTCATTTGTACTGTATTTTCTTTCGTCATGAATTTTTCAAAATTTTCTCTGTTCCCATGTACTAGAGCATATCTAAATTTTATGTATGGGAGTTTATTGATAGCATCTTTTTCACATGTAAAATTTGCAATTAGATTTTTATCAATTCGTTTATAAAGATACTTTAACTCTTCTTTATAAAGTGCAAGATTACTCTCAAATATAATCACCTTTCTTGTCGTTCCAAAATCACTCATTTGCATATTTGAAGTAACAAATTGAGGGTAAAAATGTTGAAAATTAATAAAATTAATAACTTTAAACTCTATTTTTAAGTCATCAAGATAAGCCATTAATGAGCATAAATATGGAACAAAAAATGATGAGAGTCTAATGTCTTTTATAAATTTATTTTTATAAATAAAAGATGTATTAAAAATGCCATTTTCAAAAATTTTTACTGGTTTCATCTTAATAGGAAATTGTTTTATTAATGGATCGATATTTTGTATAAATGAATTTTTAATTACAAAAAAAAGTGTCTCATGTCTACTTTTTATGATTTGTATTAAAGCCTTAAAAGGAGAATTTTCAAGAAGTTTAGCCCTCTCTTCTAAATGCAAATATTTTATAAGAGAGTATTGAACATCTAAAAGTGGTATAAATTTAAAATTCTTTTCTACAGCATAAAAACGTGCAAGTTTAATTACACTCATCTCTAAATTTTCTACACCTATCCAAGCTATCTCTTCATCATCTATTTTTGATGTAAGTGATGTAAGTATACAATATGCTCCATTTTCTATAGCAATTTTTACATCTTCATTAGATCTATTCATATCAATAAAAAGATCCCCTCTATTTATTTTTATAGGAGATATTTGAATCTCATTTATTGAATCAACCGATGGTGAATTTAGTAAAACTCCTCCACTAATTCTTACTATAGAGTCTATTTTAGCCAATAGGCATTCCATTTTTTCTACTATTTTCTGGTCTTATGAGAGATAAGCCTTTTTTATCTTTTGCTGTTAAAAGCATGCCTTCACTAAGTATTCCCATTATATTTATGGGTTTTAAATTTGCAACGATACATACTTGAGTGTTTATTAAATCTTCGGGTGTATAGTATTTTTTAATGCCCGCTACAATTTGGCGAGTCTGTTTTTCGCCTATATCGACTTTTAATTTTAAAAGAGTACTGCTTTTTTTTATCTCTTGAGCATCGAGTACTGTTCCTATTTTTAAAGATGTTTCAAAAAACTGGTCAATTGTTATTATTGACTCTTTTTTATCTTCACTGCTGCATGGTTTAGGAGTAGGTTCTGGTGTAGCTAAAACCTCTTTTTCAATTCTTGGAAAAAGAGGTGGTGTCTCTTTTATAGTAAAATCACTAAGTAACTCTTTTTTTTCAATAAATTTTATATAACTTTTAGTATCTATTTCAAACCCAAGTGTAGTTGCAATTATAGTCGCAGTTTTAGGCATAATAGGGCTAACTAAAATGGTAACACGAGCGAGTATATTTGCTACTAGCCCAACAACTGCTAAAGCTTCATTTTTATTGTTATTTTTTATTTTTACCCAAGGCTCATGTGTTGTAATAGCTCCATTTGCTATAGTAAGAACTCTCCATAAATCTTCCAAATAGCGATTTGTTTGGAGCATTTTTAGTCTATCTTCTACATTTTTCAAAATAACTTCTACTTCATTAAGCTCTTTTACATGTAACTCTTTTACATGTAAAGATGTTATATTTCCATTGTTATATTTTTTACTCATGCCAATAATACGATTAAGAAGATTACCAAACTCATTTCCCAAATCAGAATTAATACGATCAATAAGGGATTTTTGGCTAAAATCACCATCTTGACCAAATGGTACTTCTCTGAGCATAAAATATCTAAAATTTTCTAATCCATAAGCATCTGCTATATCTTTAGGATCTACTACATTTC
This sequence comes from Sulfurospirillum sp., assembly GCA_016735235.1. Classification (GTDB taxonomy): domain Bacteria; phylum Campylobacterota; class Campylobacteria; order Campylobacterales; family Sulfurospirillaceae; genus Sulfurospirillum_A. Next base: position 3,722 of record JAERRW010000027.1, read on the forward strand.
CTTTTGATTTACTCATTTTTTCACCATTTCTTGTCCACCAACCATGAGCTGCTATCTGTTTTGGAAGAGGAAGTTCAAGACTCATTAAAAATGCTGGCCAGTAAATAGAGTGAAAACGAAGTATATCTTTTCCTACTAAGTGCATAGTAGCCGGCCAAAAGCTCATCTCTTTTTCATCTTCTCCATATCCAAGAGCTGTAATATAATTCATGAGAGCATCAAGCCAAACATACATAACATGTTTTTGATTATTCATATCTTTCGGAAGTTTTACACCCCAGTCAAAACTAGTACGAGTTATAGAGAGGTCGTGAAGTCCATCTTTAACAAAATTTATAATTTCATTTTTTTTTCCTTTGGGAAGGATGCAATTTTCATCATTGTTGTACCATGTTAAAAGTCTCTCTTGATATTTTGAGAGTTTAAAAAAATAACTCTCCTCTTCTACAAGTTTAGTAGGTTTTCCACAATCTGGACAATCCTCATGATCCATAAGTTGAGTTTGTGTAAAAAATGTTTCACAACTTATGCAGTAGTAACCTTCATACATGCCTTTATATATATCGCCCTTGTCAAACATGGTTTTAAAAGCTTTTTGAACTCCTCTTTTATGGCTAGAATCTGTTGTTCTAATAAATTTATCGTAACTTATATCAAACTCATCCCAGAGAGATTTAAATTTATGACTTATCTCATCAGCATACTTTTGAGGTTCTCTTTTTCTACTTTTTGCGGCCTCTGCTATCTTTTGTCCATGCTCATCTGTTCCAGTTAAAAAAAAAGTTTCATGCCCTTTTAAGCGATAATATCTAGCCATAGTATCTGCTATAATTGTTGTATATGCATGACCTATATGAGGAATGTCATTAACATAATAAATTGGAGTTGTTACATAAATAGTACTGTTTTTCATTTTATTGTCTCCTTTAAAACAAAACCTAAATTAAAATTCAAATCCACCAGTTTTGCCGTGAGACATACTCTCGTAAACTGATTTAACATAATTTTTTCTAATCTCACATTTAAAAAGTTTTTCACACTTCATACAAGAGTCTATTTTTTTATCTTTTTGACACTCTTGGAGTTCTTTTTTTCTATTTTTAAGATTTTCTTGATAATTGATCACTACTCATAAGTCTTTAAAACTCTGTCTATTTCACTATTGGAGCCAAAAAAACATGGTGATGTATCATGAGGATGAGATGGAGTTAAATCTAAAATTCTATTTTTTCCATCTATTGATCTTCCGCCAGCTTTTTCAAAAATAAAAGCAAAAGGGAAAACTTCAAATACCAATCTAAGTTTACCTTTTGGAAGGTCGCTAGTGCCTGGGTATGAAAATAGTCCGCCACCTTTTAAGAGTATATGGTGCAAGTCAAGAACCATGCCACCAGAATATCTTAAGCGATAACCATCTTTAAAAATATCGTCAATCATTTTTCTATGATGAACCGACCAACACATTTGAGTAGAGCCGGGGGCATTGAGTTTGCCTTTTTGATTTAATTTTATCTCTTTATAAAAATAAAATTCATCTTTTCTGTTTAATCTATACATTCTTACTTTATCGGTGGCAATTACAAGCTCGACTCTAGGACCATATACAACATACGCACTAGCCAATAAGTTTTTACCGCTATAATTATGCTTATAAATACCGAATATAGAGCCAACACTTTGGTCAACATCAAGAAGACTTGAACCATCAAGTGGATCGTATCCAATAAGATACTCTCCTTTTGCATGTAGAGAGGTTTTATTCTCTTTCTCTTCACTAACAATTTCTTTAATAGAAGTTATTTTTTTAAATTCATTTTCTATAAAAATATCACTTTTTATATCTAGTTTAAGTTGAGTATCGCCTGTTGAGTTGCACTCTTTAGAGTAGCCTGTATCATCATACATGATAGCTTCATTAATTTTTACAGCAGAGCGTTTTATTGCTTCAAATATTTCGGTCATTATTGTCTCACCTTTTTTGCATTCTTTAAAATCCACTTTATAATGGAATCTATATCATTTAAATCTAAAATATCTAAATGTTTTGGTATATCGTAATCATCAAGATTAATGCTTTCATCAATAGCTAATGCGTTAGACATGGGAAAATAGTCTTTATCGAGTTTATCTCTAAAGACACTAAGTCTTGGGAGTTTCAGAGTTTTTAACCCCTCGACTAAAAGAATGTCAAATTTTCCAACCATAGATATAATGTCATCTATACTTTTTGTACGCTGTGATAGAAAAGTTGTTCTTGTTGGGCTTGCCACAATAACTTCTGCACCAGTTTGTGAAAATTTCCAACTATCTTTCTCCTCTTTATCAAATATTGCTTTATCGCTTGGGTCGTGCTTGATTATAGCTAAAGAGTATTTATGTTTTAAAGCATTTGCAACTTTAACAATAAGTGTAGTTTTACCACTGTTTGATGGCCCACTAAAACCAATAGCCAAGGAACTCATAACTTGCCTTATGTAGAAATATTTTAAAATTATATCTAAATGCTACATAAATTATGATAAAATTCATTTGGAGAAGTAATGTACAAATTTTTTATAGTTTTAATTCTTTTACTGTTTTTTACTGGATGTTACCAAAAAAAGATTGATAATATTCAAACAATAAGTATACTTCATGGACAAATATTAACTCAAACAAAAAAAAATGCTCTTAAAAAAGAAGATGAGACAAAAGTTTTTTTTGTAACAACATATATGAATAATCTTGATAATAACCCTACTCTGGAAGATAAAAAATTTGAGAAATTTATAGTAGGTGTTTATATTCCAAAAGATAAAAAAAAGTATAATAGTTTATTTTTTAAGATAAACTCTAAAGAACCCACAAGTATTGAAGAGTTAAAAAAAGACAATGAGCTATTACACCTCTTGCCTGCATCAAATCCTTGGGGAAAATACTATATGGTTAAAGCCCCGGTAGATAATGATATAGAAGGTGTATCTTTTGAAGTTGGAATAACCGACATAGGCTCAGAAAAAATAGAGTTTAACGATCAATATGGGAATATAAAACAAAATAAAGTCATGGGATTCGAAACTAATGCCAATGATCAGTAAATTAATTAGTTCTAAACTTATCTGTTTTTATAGGATCTGTTAAGTCTACAATAAGTTCATAAATAGAGATAGGTTCACCTAAAATATGCATGTATGTAACATAATTTGCCAAAACTTTTTTGCCATATTTTCTACTTTCACTATAATAAACTAGTTCCATACTTAACAATGGCTCATATTTGCCTTTTCTAAAAGTATTAGATTGTAAAAGCCTTTTTGTAAAACCAATTCCACCATTGTAAGCATAAGCTATAAAAAGAGGATGATATAGAGAATTTTCTAGCCAATCTAGATGAATATTTGCAAAATCAAGAGCTATTTTTTGATTAAACATGTCATCTAAGTCAAAATTCTTCATTTTTTCATTTTTTGCTATATCTTTAGCTAAAAATGGCATAAATTGCATCATGCCAAGAGCATATGCGGTAGACACTGATGCAGGTATAAAACGACTCTCTTGACGAGCAATTGCCATAATAAGTGCTATTCGTTGCTTGTCTGCACCTTTTAGATATTGCATGTATGGGAGAGGAAAATAGTGGTCTTTGTAATTGCTTGCTCTTTCCATGAGATATGTAAAATGCGGTAAAGTACTATCGTACAAAAATGTATTTGCTATTTTTTCAAGTTCTTGAGAAGTTTTATTTCGTGAATCTCTCAATAATTTTACCCACTCAAAAGGATTTGTTTCATCATAACTTGGATGTTTTTTTGAAGCTTTTGTTGTTATAATTCGTCCATTTTTTGCGCCTACCAAAAGTGTGTAAATATTGAGGTCAAAACTTCTCTTTATAGCTTTTTCATATTTTTTATCTTTACTCACTAAAAATTGCCAAAATAAAATTTTATCTTTATCCATTCTGTAATATGCTCGCTTGTAAGCTTCATCGAAAAATGCCATAGCAAGAGAGTTGTATCGTAGTTGCAGAGCATTTAACCCTAGAAAAAAGAGACTTTCATGTGATAGTGTTTTTGCATATCTATCTATATGAATTAGTGATTTATTAAAGTTTTTTAGTTTTCTGTTTGTTACTGTTAATTTAATTGTAGTGTTTATTTTTGAATTTTTTTCAAGTTCTTTGATTTTTTCTTTACTAATTTCATAGTCTAAAAAATTTACTCTGTATTTACTTCCAACTTTATTGAAAATATCAAAAAAAAGTTTACTATCGCCTTTTACCATAGTTGCATGTGGATTGTTAGAGTAGATTACATGTAGTGATTTTGAAATCTCATATTTTGATAATCTTTTTTTAACTTCTTTTAGCTTTTTTTTATCCATAAGTGTTGCATAATAAGGAGAAAATTTAATAGCCAAACACTCATTATCGCTTTTTAAAAGTGGTTCTAATTTCATTTTTAGGCACCGTGAAACTTTTTTTACTCCGGGTTCATCAAGTTTATTTGCATAAGCATGAAAGAGTTTCATACTCATATGATTTGTCTGCTCAAGTAGTTTCCAAGCCTCGCTTGAAGTAGTTGTGGATTTTTGAAGATACCTGTATATATAAAAATCTTTTACTAAACTTTTTGGCTTATCATCAAAAAAATGGATATTATTTGGAGTACCTGAAACTAGAGTTGATGAAAGAAAAAGATAGAGTAATATAACTCTAAAAAAAATATTAAATTGCATTTGCTAAACTAAATAGAAGTTTTACAGCAAATAAATCTATAAACTGGAGACTTATTATGAGTATAATTGGAGCTAAATCAATACCACCAATTGTAGTAGGAATGTAGTTTCGTATAAATGCATAAACTGGTTCTGTTAAGCGTGCTAGAACTTGCACTATTGGATTATAAGGGTCTGGCTTTACCCAAGTAATAAGAGCTGAAATTATTACTACCCAAATATATATATTTAAAATCATGTGAAAAATTTGTGCTATTGCTTCTATGAGTGTTGATAGTATCATTTTACTGTCTCCTTTAACCATGGCAAAGCCCTGGTGAAATTCCTCTCACTGAAGCTTTCACATTGTGAAGAATATTTCATTTTACTATATCCTTTAGATAATCTTTTATGAGTGGATAAATTTCTGCTAAATTAGGCCCACTCTCTTGACCTGTTAATAAAATTCTTAAAGGCTTAAAAAAATTTTTACTTTTAAGTCCACTTTTTTCACTTAAGTATTTTTTAAATTCATCAAACTCTTCAAAATATGGAGCTTTTTTAAATATGGCTTTAAGTACATTTAAATTTTCTTGATAATTATCTGAATTTTTTGGTGCAAATATTGTATCTATTTTATCTTTTATTTCTGCTGTTGTGCTACATTGTTGAGTGTAAAGTTTGGCTAGTTTTCCTATGTTTACACCAGTAAAGCCTATTCGTTTAGAGAGTTCAATATCATCTATTAATTTTATATGTTCACGGTTTATAAATCTTAGTTTATCTATATCAAATTGTGCTGGAGATTTTGAGATATTTTTCAATTTAAACCATTCTAGTGCCTCTTTTAAAGAAAAAATTTCTGTAGGAGTTTTATTGCCTAAAAGAGTTAAATAATTAATAATAGCTTCGGGCATATAACCTTGGTCTAAAAGCCATTTTGCACTACTAACATCATCTCGCTTACTCATTTTTTTACCAATTGTATTTAAGATAATAGGTAAATGTGTATATTTTATCTTTTTTTCGTATCCAAGAGATCTTCTTATTAACTCTTGTTTTGGAGTATTTGAAATGTGATCTTCGCCTCGTATAATATGTGTTACTCCTTGAATCATATCATCAGTTGCACATGCAAAGTTGTATGTCGGATATTTATCTTTTCGCATAATAATAAAACTATCTATTTCATCTCCATTAAAATTCATGTCGCCTTTTATTGTGTCTTTAAAAGTTATATTTGTTTGTGGTTTTTTAATTCTTATTGTAAAAGAGAGATTATTATCGAGTAGCTCTTCTTTACTTACATGTAAACATTTTCCACTATACCTATATGCTTTTTTTTGCTTTTTTGATCTATCTCTTTCATGCTCGAGTGCTTCTTCTGTACAAAAACAAGCAAATGCTTTTTTTTTATCCATAAGAGATGATGCAAACTGAAGATGATACTTTAAGTTTTTACTTTGATAATAAACATCATCATAAGCTATACCAAATATAGCCAATATGTCTAATATATCTCTATCTTTTCCCTCTATATTCCTTTTTTTGTCACTATCTTCTATGCGAATTATAAATTTTTCATTATTTTGAGTGGCACATATATAATTAAAAATTGCAACTCTTAGGTTGCCTATATGCATATCTCCCGTTGGAGATGGTGCGAATCTATACATGTATATTAATCCTTTTTTGTTTTTTCGATTATATCTTTTTTTGCCTAATGAATAACTATCTATAAAATTATTTTTGTTTTATATATTTCATTTCCAAAAGTTTATCATAAATTTTAGAGACAATTGCTCCTGCTGCTGATCCACCGTGTCCGCCGTGTTCTACCATCACAGTTACAACATACTGAGGATCTTTGTATGGTCCATAAGTGGTAAACCAAGCATGTGAGCGACGATAATACTCCAATTCATGCTCTTTCATACGTATTTTTTCATCTTGAGGAATTCCTACAACTTGAGCAGTTCCTGTTTTTCCTGCTATGTCGACTTTGGTTTTAATATTTCTATGACCTGTTCCTCTTGGGTGAGATACAACTTCTCGCATGGCACTTCTTATTAGAGGAAGATGTTTTTTTTGTGTTAAAGTTAAAATATCTTTTTTGCCATAATCAACATTTAAACCTTCAATGCTATGTATAAAATGAGGAGTAACACTATAGCCAGTTGCTAAAAGAGCAGTATGCTTTGCTATTTGTAGAGGCGTTACTAAAAAATAACCCTGACCAATAGATGTATTTAAAGTTTCACCTTGATACCAAGGCTTTTGATACTTCTGCATTTTCCAAGATTTTCCAGGAACAGAGCCTATAAATTCATGGGGCAAGTCTACTCCTGTTTTTCTAGCAAAACCAAGATTTTTTAGCACTGGTGTTATTTTGTCAATTCCTACTTTTAAACTCCCTTTATAGAAATATACATCGCAACTCTCTCTAATAGCTTTTCTAAAATTTGTTTTACTATGACCCTTATTTTTCCAACATCTAAAATCTCTTTCACCAAGTTCAATCGACCCACCACAATAAAAATTTGTATTAGGAGTAATAAGTCCAGTTTCAAAAAAAGATAAGCCTACTCCCATTTTTATAACCGAACCAGGAGGATAAAGACCATTTATAAGTTTATTGGTAAAAGGGTGATTAAAATCATTTGATAAATTTCTCCACTTACTATGACTAATGCCGTCTACAAAGCTATTTAAATTATACTCTGGAAAACTTCCTGCGGCCAATATCTTGCCATTTTTTGCATTCATGACTATAATAACTCCACTTTTCTTGTCAAAAATTTTTGTAATATACTGTTGCAATTCTAAATCTAAATTTAATTTTATATCACTGCTAGTAGGAAGTTTTTTATCTATCTCTTCCAACTCTTCATTAAAAGCCGTTACCTTTGTTAGTTTTTCACCTCTTTGTCCCTCTAAAACAGAGTTATAATACTTCTCAATACCTGTTTTTCCTATAAAACCTGTAAGCTTTGCAATAGGATTATTCTGCTCATCTTTATGGTTTGCTTTTGCAACATAACCAATAACATGTGAGGCTAAATATTCATAAGGGTAATGCCGTCTTGAAGCGATGTTTATGCTTAAATTATCTCTAAGTGATAGTTTTGAAAATTTTTTCATTATTTTATTATATGAGATAAAATCAACTACTTTAACAAACTCATGAGAGTATGAAGAATCTCTTCTTGTATAAAGTTTTTTTAACTTTTCTTTATCTAAGCCATCTATATTTTTTACTAAAAAATCAATTTCATTTTCTAAAATTTCTCTTTTTTTTGAGGAGCTTAATTGTGGTTTTATTCCTATGCTAAAACCTAATCTATTTACAGATAATGGTTTTCCGTTTATATCTAATATTGAGCCACGAAATGGTGCTAAATACTCTACTCTAATAGCATTTCGCTTTGCAATCTCTTCATAATAAGTGTTTGATTTTATACTAATATAATATATTCTAACAAGCAACACAAGCCAAAAGAGTAAAAACCCAAAAATTAAAAATTTTATTCTCACACTTTTCCTTTAAAAAGAATAATAACTAATACAGCATCTACAAGTATATAATAAAAATATCTTTCTGTAAAAACAGGATTACTTTCATTTAAAATATATGCTATAAATGAGTTAAGTAAAAAGTGTCCTAAGTAAGCAACAACAATATAAATAACTAAAATACAGTTAGCACATGTAAAAAAGTTTCTTATTTTTTCTATAAAAAGGTTGTAAAAAAGCATAAATAATAAAAGTGAAGAAAATAGATAAAAACCTTTATTGATATCATATATAGTTAAGTATCCGAAACTAAGATAGATATAAAATTTACTCTTCTCATTTTCAAAATTTATTACAATATATGTAAAAAACACTCCTACAAAAAGAGGTAAAAATGTATATAATGAACTTAAAATTTGGCAAAATACCAAAAATAAACCAAAAAAAGTTAAGCTCAAATAATTTTTATTAGTGCTACTTCGTCGCATACTGGAAAATGCTTACATTTAATACAGTCAGCCCAAATCTTATGTGCTGGCAATAATTCTTTAGAAATCTCTTTAAAATCAACTGATTCAAAAAAACCTTTCTCGTATGTGAGAGTGAAAATTTTTTTAACATTTAAACTTTTTCCTTCCTCTAGCATTTTATTTACTACTTCTCGTCCAATTCCTTTGCCCCTATATTTACTCAATACAATAAGGCTTCTTATCTCTCCTAAATCAAATGCATGAAAATGCAATGCCCCAAAACCAACTATTGTCTCATCGTTTTTTGCGATAAGATATGAGCGTATATTGGTTGCCATCTCATCGGAACTTCTAAAAAGAATTGTACCTTTTTTAACCTCTTCTAAAACCAACGATTGCATCTCTTTTATGTCTGAGAGTTTTGCTTTAGTGTACTTAATCAATATCTAAACCAAATAGAGCATTAAATATCTCATCAGTTGCCTTTTGAATTCCTTTGCCATTTAAGCTAGAAACCATAAGAGAGTTTGGATATATCTTTTTTAGTAGACTTATATCTTTTTGTTTCAATTTATCTGATTTAGTAAATATAACCAATATTTTTTGATCCGCTCTTCTAATATCATGAAGATAAGCCGATACTTCTTTATCTATCTTTAAATCAAGATGACGAGAATCCACTAAATGAACAAAAAGCTTAATAGAGACTCTCTCTTTAATAAACTGTGTTAAGGTTTTTTGCCACTCATACTTTATTGATTTTGAAACTCTAGCATATCCAAATCCAGGAAGATCTACTAATCTTGCACTATAATTTTTTTCATCTTTTTTAAATTTTATATCAAAAAAATTTATAAGTCTAGTTTTTCCAGGAGTTGATGAGCTTTTTGCTAAATTTTTTCTTTTTGTTAAAGCATTTATAATAGAACTTTTTCCAACATTACTGCGCCCTATAAAAGCTATTTCACTGCAATCTTCTGCTAAAACTTGATCTATTTTTTCCGCTGATTTTACAAAATTAGCCTCATTTATAATTATCATTTTTTACTATTCTTTTCTACTTTAAATATAAATTTTACAGGCTCATCTCCATCACTCTCTACTTCATAACGACCTGTTGTTTGGTTTACAAATATTTTATCACCATAAACTTTTTTATTTGTAACTTTTTCATGAAAAAAAGCATTTGTTAAAAATGTATATTGATTCTTAATGGGATCATAAATCATAGTTTCAGATGATCCAAAATATATATTTTCATTGATAGTCATATCAACTTCTACATCGCCAGTTGCCGTATATTGTAAAGGTTCTCTATTTTTATCAAAAATTATAACTACTTTCTTTGCTACTAATTTATTACTATTTTTACTTGCCACCACATTCCCGGTAAATTCTGTTATCTGTTTTTTTTCATCAGTAAAAAACTTATCTGCAACTATTTCAACTGTTTCTGCACTTGCAATAGCAGCCAAGCTAAATAATAATAGTAATAATTTCACTTTTCATCTTCCCTTACAATTGATTTAATATTAGTAGCATTTATCTTGCCTTTTATGATGTCGTAAACTAATGAAGTTCCATATGTTGTTATTTTATTGTTCTCTAAAACAAAGTCAGCGTCTATTTTAGCTATCTCTGTTTTTAAATTATACTCTGCTCTTTGTGAACGAAGTTTTACATTATCACTATTTCTATAATTTATGTTACCTTCAAGATATAAATTATCTTTGACTAGTTTTCCGCTATCTGCTTTAATATTATCAGATAAACCACTTTGCTCTTTTCTTATAATATCTAAATTATAAAATTCATCGTGATTTAAAAATCTTAAAACTCTTGAGGCTTTTATAATATGCGAAATTCCATCTTCTGCTATAGAGTAGTTTGTTGCATCAAACATATCTATATTGGGCTCATTTTTGCTCTCTTCTGTCAATTGAGTATCATAAGGTTTTTGATAAAGTAAAAAAAGCATGATACCAATAAAAATAAATATAAAATAGTATAAAAATTTTACTGCCAAAGTTTTAAAAACTCCTTTTCAAGTCCCTCTTTTTTTACTACTAAATCTATCATCTCTCTTACTGCTCCTTTTCCTCCGTCAGTTGTTAATACAGTCTTTACATGCATTTTAATTAAATTAATACCATTATTTGGAGTAAAGGACCAGCCTATATTTTTTAACATCTCAAAATCATTTAGATCATCGCCAATAGCACCAACATTTTCTAAAGTTAAATTTTCCTCTTTTAAAATCTTCTTTAAAAGTGTTTTTTTATCTTTAACCCCTTGATACACATGAGTAATGCCTAATTCATCTGCACGCTTTTCAACTACTTTTGAGCTTCTTCCTGTAATTATTGCACTTTTAAATCCTAATTTATGCCAAGATACAATTGCAAGCCCATCTTTTACATTGAATGTTTTATACTCATCTTGGTTATTTCCATAGATAATACTGCCATCAGTTAAGCATCCATCGACATCAAATACCAAAAATTTAATCATAAAGAACCCTTTGTACTAGGGACTCCGACTCTATCATTTTTTACAGTAGAACGACGAAGTGCAATAGCAAACGATTTAAAAATAGCTTCAAGTATATGGTGTTTATTTTTTCCACGCTTACACTCCACATGTAGAGTTAAGCCAGCACTATTTACAACCGCTCTAAAAAATTCTTCCACAAGTTCTACATCAAACTCTCCAACTTTTCCACGCAACTTTACATCATACACCAAATAGGCACGATTGCCAATATCTAGACAACTCTCAACAGCAGCTTCATCCATAACAATAACCACATTTGAATATCTCTCTATATTTTTAATTGGATAAATTTCTTCTTTAAGTGCTTGACCCAAAACTATACCTACATCTTCTACACTATGATGAAAATCTACATTTGTATCGCCATTGCACCTAACATGTAAATCCACTAAAGAGTGTTTTGAAAAAGTCTCTAACATGTGATCAAAAAAACCAATTCCAGTAGATATATCTGATTGACCTTCTCCATGCAATTTTAACTCAATTTTGATATCTGTCTCTTTTGTCTTACGACTTAATTTTATCATTTTTTACTCTTTTACTATAAATGATCCACTAAATTCATCTTGCGATTTATAGTCTCTAGCTTCACTATCACTCTTAAAACCTGTTAGATAAACCCTATAAAGCACACTACCATTTTTATGCTCAGTTAATATTTTTGAACTATATCTACTATCGGCATGCTGTTTAGCATGTTTATATGCCCCTTTTTTGTCTCTAAAAGCACCTATTTGAACTGCATAATCACTCATAATAACACTTTGTGTTACCTCACTAGTATCTCCAACAATTCCATTAAAACCTATGACTTCAATTCGAACCGGTGCTGTTCCTTTTTTTACCATGTCTACTTTATGAGCTGCTTTATTTGAAAGGTCTATTATTCTTGATTTTACAAAAGGACCTCTATCATTTATTCTTACTATTATTTTTTTATCATTTTCTAAATTTGTAACTCTAAGCATGGTGTTCATAGGTAAAGTTTTGTGAGCAGCTGTCATGGCATGCATGTTGTAAGTCTCACCATTTGAAGTTAATTTATTATGAAAATCTGGCCCATACCAACTTGCAATTCCGCTAGACGAGTCATTTATATTTGCTTTTTCTGGGTAGTATTTTTTGCCTAAGACAGTGTATGGTCGCATGGTAGCTCTATGCATGTTTGAAGAGTTTCTTATCTTTTGTGTTTGTGTTGAGCTACTAATACTACTTCCATCACTATGTATGTATTGACGATTAGAACAACCACTAAAAATAAAAATCATAATTAGCAGTAAGGTATTTTTAATATACATGTGGTATAACAATTCTTTCACCAACCATTATAGTTGAATTTTTTTTATTATTTACTCTCATTATTGTATCTATTGTTACATTAAATTTTTTTGATATTTCTCCTATAGTATCGCCTGATCTTATAGTATAGTGTTTTGATTTTGATTTTAATACTGGAATAATTAATTTTTTATTCAAACTTAGTAGATTTGATTTTAATCTATTGAAATCTTTAATTACTTTATATGATACTCCATACTTTTTGCCTATAGAGTAAAGAGAATCTCCTTTTTTAATTTTATGGACATAAAAATGGCTGTTATCTTTATTTGGGTCAAAATTTTGTGCAAAATCTGCCTGTTTTCCATAAGGAATATAGAGATGATATGTCTCTTTTTCAAGAGGAACAAAACTATATTTTAAGTGGGGATTATATGATGCTAACTCTTTATATGACATGCCTACACTATCGGCCACATTAGTCAATGTTGCGCCGCCTTTTACTTCTATTTTTGAAAATGTATAAGTTGAGCCTCTATTCATAAGATGACCCGCGTCATGTTCGACTATAAAATCGGTACTATTAGAGAGATGTTCCATCATCATTATTTTTCTTATGTACATTCTACTCTCTTTTGGAATATACCCTTTATTTTGAAGTAAAAATGCCAAATCATCTGTTCCTGCTCTTTCAATAGCCTTGCCTAATCTTCCTTCGCCACAATTGTATGCAATAGCCGCAAGATACCATTTGCCAAATCTATCATGAAGATATTTTAAATACTCAATAGCCGCTTTAGTAGATTTTATAGGGTCTCTTCGCTCATCAACATACAGATCAATTTCTAGTCCAAATCTTTTTGCTGTATTAGGCATAAATTGCCAAATTCCAACTGCTTTTGCACTTGAGTATGCATTTGGAGCAAAATTTGACTCTGCCATAGCCAAATATAAAAATGCATCTGGTATTTCGGCCTCTTCTATCATGTTTCTTAAAACTGGAATAAATCTATTACTATTTTCTAATACTTTTAAAAAATATTTTGTTCTATATCTATCGACATCTTCTTTCATTGTTATAAAAACAAGATCAGTCATAAAAGTTGAATCAATATCAAAAGTTTTTAAAACTTTTGCTTGTTCACGATAGTTTGTCTCTATGCTTAAAAAAGCATTTGCACTTTGTATTAATATAAAACTCAACAATAAGACTCTTAACAACATTAAACTCCTTCTTAAATGTTAAAATAGAGATATTAGCCAAATTTCACTTTGCAAATGCTTTAAAAAGTTTTTTACTATTAGATAACACTATTTTTTCTATATTTTTTTTATCTTTTTGCAATAAATGTGCAATTTTTTCTACAATATAATTAGTATAAGCGGGCTCATTTCTTTTTCCTCTATAAGGGTGAGGTGTTAGATATGGAGCATCTGTTTCAACTACTAACTTATCTAATGGAATTTTAGGTAGTATTTCAACTAAATTTTTAGCATTTTTAAATGTTAGCACTCCACCAATACCAAAGTAAAATCCATCATCGGCAAGACTTAAAAGATGTTCGCTTGCATTATAGCAGTGAAGAACACCGCCTATCTCTTTTGCTCCATTTTCAAGCAAAACTCTTTTGCTATCAAGGCTTGCATCACGAATATGAACGATGAGTGGCTTTTTAACACTTTTTGCTAAAACAACATGTGCTTTAAACACCTTTTCTTGTGAGAGTTTCTCTGCTCTTTTATTTTCCTTTGAGTCTGGCAACCTAGAGTAATCGAGTCCACATTCACCAACGGCTATACACTTTTCATCTTTCAAAAACTCTCTTAATATTTTTTCATCATACTGCTCATGATGATAGGGGTGAACACCAGCGGCAAAATAAATATTCTCATTAGCATGAGCTATTTTTCTAGCTTTGTCCAGATCATTTATATCTGCTCCTGGAATTAAAATTCCACCCACTCCGCTTGCTTTAGCATTTGCTATAACTTCATTTAAATCATTGTCGTATCTTTTATCATCAAGATGAGCATGTGTATCTATAATCACTCTATTTTATCCTTCTACTAATTTAACTCTCTTACATGTATGGTAATGTTAAGTCATATTTAAAATCTTTTGTGCAAAAATTGTCGCCTCACTACTTACTTCTTCTCCACTAACCATGCGAGCCAGTTCTACTATTCGTTCATTTTTATCTAATAATTTCACCTTACTACCAGTCTCATCTTTGGTGACTAAAAAATGAGAATCTGCTTGTGAAGATAGTTGTGGCTGGTGAGATATAGCAAATATTTGATATTTTTTTGAAAGTATTTTTAATACTTTTGCAACACTCATAGACTCTTTACCGCTTAAATTTGCATCTATTTCATCTAAGACAAGAATCCCTCCAACATTTAAAAAGTACTCACTAGTAGTTGCAATAAAAGCTAATCTAAGTCTATTGTATTCACCAGAACTTATTTTTTTTATATTAATTCTACCAAGTTCAACATGTAAAGAATCGAACCCTTTTTCATAAAGTTCAGTTTTACTTATCACAATATCTACTTTTGGCATATAAAGCATCTCTAAATAACTATTTATTTTTTGATTTAAAATTTCTATAAACTCTTCTCTTCTTTGTGAAAGAGTTGTTGATTTTATTTTTAAAGTATTAGATTTCTCTTTACATGTAGAGAGAAGTTTTGTTTTTTCAAAACTTATTTTTTCATACTCTTTTAACTCTTTTTTCTTCTTTTCATTATATTCTAGCACCTCTTCAATAGAACCATATCTTGACTTTAGGAATGATATTTTTTCAATTCTATCTAAAATAGTCTCTATATTTTTTTCATCAAGAGTGCTTAATCTCTCTCTCTCATCTTCTATGGTAGCTCTTAATTCGTCCATACTCTCATTAAAAAAATCACTTTTTTTCTCTATAAATTTCAAAAACTGATTTACAGCTCCTTCAAAATTAAAAATTTTACTTGCATCTTCTAAACTCTCTTTTATCTTCTCTTTTTTTGATAAAGAGCGCTTAAAATTCATAAGTTCTATATCTTCACCTATTTTTGGATCAATATCATCTATTTTTGATATCTCAAATAGTGCAAACTCTTTTAACTCTTTTAGCTTTGTCTCTTTCTCTTCTATTGAGTTAAGTCTATTTTTAATTTTTTTATACTCAAAAAACTCTTTTTCAAATTCTAAAATATCTTTTACATGTGATGATATTTTTTTCGACACAAGTGCATCTAATAAAACTATTAATTTCTTATTTTCAAACTCTTCATTATCTCTTAATTTAAATGAATTTAGAAAGCTACTTGAAATTTTTGTCATACTTTTTTTAGAGATGCTTTCTGTGTTTATAAAATATCTTGTTGATTTTGATTTTATATATTTAAATATATTTATATCTTCACTTTGCAAACCAAACTCTTCTAAATTTATCTTCTCATTTACAATAGCTTCAACACTGTTGGCATTCGCATCACACTGCCCAAATAAAGATAAAATTGATTGCATTAAAATAGATTTTCCAGCTCCACTTGAACCAGTAAAAGCTATAAGACCATCTGAAAAACTGACATCTACTTCTTTAAATGAGAGTTGATTTTTTACTACCAAACGCTCTATCATTTTTTGCCCCAGTGTAATTTTTCTTTTAATACTTTAAAGTGGTTTCTGTTAATTTTGTGAATTAGTTTAGCTTCTTTAGGCGCTATTTTTACACTCACATAATCAAAATCACCCATTGAGTAAGTGTCTTGACCATCTACTATTATAACTGTGTCCATATTGCTACTTTTAAATTTAATTTCAAAATTTACAGGTAAAACAAGGGGACGCTGAGTTAAAGAGTGAGGACAAACAGGAGTGAGTATAATAGCTTTTGTAAGAGGATAAACAACAGGACCACCAGCTGATACATTGTAAGCAGTAGAGCCTGTGGGAGTTGATACTATTAAACCATCTCCATAATAAGAGTTCATAAGCTCATCATCTATATAAGCTTCTATTGTTGCCATGCTTGAGAGTTTTGGGCGTGAAAAAACTACATCATTGAAAGCAACAAGTTTTTCTACTTTACCTTTTACATGCAGTGAAACTTCTAGCATCATTCTTGTATCTATTTTATATTTTTTATTAAAAATGTCGTCAATAAAACTATCAATCTCTTCAAATTTAATATTAGTCAAGAAACCAAGTTGTCCAGCATAAATGCCTAAAATTGGTTTTTCATACTCAAAACTTTTTCTACAAAGTGAAATAAGTGTGCCATCGCCACCCAAAGAGATAAGAAAATCACTTCGCTTACACATATCTTCAAAACTAACACTCTCACAACCAAGAAATTTTGCACTTTTAGTCTCTACTATAAGCTCAACATTATATTGCAAAAATAGCTCTTTTAGTTTCTTGTAGTAAGGAGTTAGATTTGTAGCATTTGGTTTACTTGCTAAACCTACACATTTTATCTGTTTTAGTTTTTCGTTTGTATCTGTTATTTTCATATTGTGATTATATCATATGGACTTTCATACTCCAAACTTTTTAACTTTTTATTAAAATTATATATCAAAAGAGTAAACATAAGTTTCAATACCTTTTTGTGATTTCACTAAAACAAGTTTTTGTTTTAATAAAAAGAGATTAGCGTTTTTTCTCTTTAAAACATCCAAGCTCACAATAGGTAACATCTATATTTTTATCTTTTAATGTTCCTCTTACTTTTTCAAATCCAACTCCACCTGCTTGACCTCTTGCATTTTTACATGTAATACGGTTTTTGTCATCTAAAAATCGTTTTAACTTATTTTCTGCTCTCATACTGTATGCACCAGTTCCTTTTAAATTTCCAAACTGTCCTAATTGACAATTTGAAATTCTAATATCTATATCTTTGGCGGTTTGACCCACTTCTCTAATAGAACTTTTACTTTTTGCAGATATTTTATAGGCATCTTCACAATTAAGTTTTCCCTCTTTATTTAAACTATCTTGTATTAACTCTTTTAAATTAGACATTTATTCTCTTTGCATGTCGATATATATTCATCTTTTTTCCTCTTACAAAACCTACAAGTGTTAAACCAAATTTATCTGCTATATTGACGCCACGGCAAGTTGAGGCAGTTCTTGAAGCGAGTATAGGAATTTGATGTATAACTGCTTTTGCTACCATTTCAGAAGAGAGTCTTCCACTTACCATTAAAAAACATTTTGAAATATTTACTCCTGCTAGTTTTGCTTTTCCTATCGCTTTATCTATAGTATTGTGTTGTGCTATATCTTCTCCTAAAAAAAAAGTCTCTTTATTGAGATAAACTTTAGCTGTATGAACACATCCAGTTCTTTCATAAAGTGGGCATTGTGTATAAAATTTACTCATCTCTTCAAAAAGCAACTTAGCATCTATGCTAAAATCATCTTTCAAAATAGTAGCGTCAATAGCTAATTTTGATATTTGAGTGCTTGTGGCTCTACCGCAACCACTTACTATTACACCATCAATATTGAGTCTCTCTATACTCTTTTCAACTACTTTTGCATCTATTTTGACTTGAAATACTTTTGTATCGACATCAACTAACTCTATTTTTTTTATATCTTTCAAGCTCTTTATGATGCCTTCACTCATAAGATAACCTACCGCTAACTCTTTGAGATCAACAGGAACTGCCATTAATGAGCCTACTTTTTTCCTGTTTACTATTAATTCTAATTTTATTTCACGAATAACTTCATCTAGAACAGTGAATTTTTTATTATTTTGTATTTTTGTAACTTCTGTTTGAAAAATAGTTTCCATTTTTTCTCCAATAACTAACATAATCATATATAAAAACATGTAAGTTGAAAGATTTTTTACAACCTACATGTTAAAGATAAAACTGTTAAATTTTACCATCTTTTTTCAATTTTTTATACCAAGTACTATGGAGATATTTAACCTCATCGTGCTATGAATTGCATTTTCAATAGCAATTTTTGCCATGTAAGTATGAGTAAAGAAAAGAACTTTTTCAATATTTTTAGCATTAAATCTCTATTTCTCAAATAAATTTATATTCCAAGAGTTCGCAGAACCATTTTTATTGAGACAGTGCTTTTGAAAAAATTCTTCAATATGGGATGCTTTATTGTGGGCATTAAAATCTTCGGCTGTTTCCCAAATCTCATTGAAAATAATCCCTTTTGACTTCCCTTTGGCAAACTCATTTTTGATTTTTTTCATAACTATATATTGAATACAACCCTTCTCTTTACATGTCTTCTCTTCTAGACTTTTTAAAACCTCGAAAAGCTCATTTTCTCTCCCAGACTTTGCCTGAAATTCGGCTATACAATAGACCATATTTTTCTCCTTTGTTTTGCTCTTTAGCTGTGACTATAGCTCCAAAATATAAAAAATGATATAATGTTTTTGCTAAATTAAAAGTTAAAAGATTTGAGGAAACACATGATAGATGAAAGCTTATTAAATAGTCTAAGCAATAAAGAGAAAGAGATATTTAAAAAAGGTTTAAAAGACCTTATAAATCGAACATATGTTTTAGAAGATGAGTATAAAAAACTCAATGTATCGTACATTGCTTTGCAAGAGTTTATATCACAAATTATAGAAGTAGAACCAAATGCTCTTTGGGTTTTAGATGACAATGGAGATATTTTTCTACAAAATAGTGAAGCAAAGAAGATACCAAAAGTTCTTGAATATATTGATTATAATTCAAAAAATACAGATGAAGTTGAATATGATGGAAGTTTTTATCTTATAAAAATTGTTTCGCAAAAAGAGAAAACTATAATAAGTGCAACTGACATAACAGAAGAGAAAAGAAAAGATAGATTGGCATCAATGGGTCAAGTAGCCGCTCATATTTCACATGAGATACGAAATCCTATTGGTTCGGTATCTCTCCTTTCATCGGTACTTTTTAAAAAAATTGATATAAAAAATAAGCCTCTTGTTTTAGAGATACAAAAATCTATCTGGAGAGTTGAGAGAATCATAAAAGCGACTCTTCTTTTTACAAAAGGTATTCAGCCTAACTTTCAATACTTTTATTTAAATAAACTTACCAATGAGTGTAAATTGGCAGTCAAACAGTATACTTTTTCAAAAGAGATAAACTGTAATTTTAATTTTCCTCACACTCAAGTAAAATGCGATTTTGAACTTATTGTTTTAGTTCTTCAAAACTTTATTTTTAATGCAATTGATGCTATTGAAGAGAGTGATGACGAAAAAGGAGTAATAGATATTATCTATAAAAATGGCTCTATTTATGTAA
Organism: Sulfurospirillum sp.; assembly: GCA_016735235.1. Classification (GTDB taxonomy): domain Bacteria; phylum Campylobacterota; class Campylobacteria; order Campylobacterales; family Sulfurospirillaceae; genus Sulfurospirillum_A. The sequence goes on from JAERRW010000027.1 coordinate 23,518, forward strand.
CAGATAGCGGGGAAGAGATAAAAAATAAAAATATACTATTTGAATCGTTTAAAACAACTAAAACTAAAGGTCATGGGCTAGGGCTTGCTCTATCTTTACAAATCATAAAAGCTCATCATGGCAAAATTGAACTACTTGAAAATATTAAAGGTTTTAAAATTACACTAGAAGATAAAAAATAATAAAAACATAATGCCTCTAAAAATCAAGACAATTTTTCAACTTAAAAAAAAGAGGTAATCATTCTGCATAAAAACCATAAAAATAGTATAGGAAATAGTATAGTTTGAAAAATAAAAACTATTATTAGATCAAGTATATTATCAGCAGCTACTGAAGCTATTTTTTCTAACTCTCTCATTTTTTCTTGATAATACTTAATTGAAAAAATACTAATTTTATCATCATGAAATTTACTAATATCATTTTTAGCTTCGGTTATTACTTGTTGAGATTTTTCCTTATTGTACTCTTGTTTAACAAAAGTTACATAAACATACTCATTTGCCATTGTCATAATGGGTATACTAAATTTTAAAAATATTAATAAAATAGTAAACTTGAAAAAAATAGTTTTGCTCTGTTTGTAGTTTTCTAACTTGAAAAATAGAACTATATTTAATAAAACTAAACTAAATATCAATAAAACTTTAAAAGCCCCGAAAACTACTATATTCATAAGTATTGTTTGTATGCCTAATGAGATTAAAGAGGCAAGCATAATCCATGAAAATCTCTCTATTAAGTCATTAACTGGATCTAAAATTTCACCTGGACTTAATGTTACTCCAAAAAGTGATATTTCTGTACTTTGCACTAGAGATATAACACCATTTAGTGCTTTTGTAGTAGCAAAAACTTCTAAGGCTTGCCTAAAAGATGTATTAATCCTACTCTTAGCATCTCTATCTATTGTAGTAAAATTTGTAACATATATAATTAGCAAAGAGAGTAAAAAAATTAAGGCTTTTGTATAATAATTTTTCCTACTATTCATCTTCGAACTTAACCTTTTTTTCTTGAGTGTCTCTAATGACTACTGTGCTAGCTAGTTTATCATGCCAACCTTGTTTGCGTTTATCAAATGCGATCCAAATAAATCCAAGAAAAAATATAGATGATAAAAAGTAACCAACATAACGCAATAAAAACTGTATTAAAGTCGGTTTTTTGCCTGTTTTTGCATCAACAATAGTCAATTTTGTAGCCATCTTTCCTGGTGTTGCAGATTTGAAAATCCAAAAAGTAATTACGATTATAGCTGGTAAAAGATAATTAAGAAAAAAATTAATTCCACCTTGAAAACTATAATAACTCTCGCAATAACTCGACCCTTCACTATAGACTTCCATATTCATAAAATCTAAACCATACAAGCTTGCCATAAGTGAGAAGAAAATCAAAATTAATACAAAAGTATCAACAATACAAGCCCCAATTCTTATCCAAAATCCTGCATAAATCATACTCATCTCCTTGTTTTTTTAGAACCTTGATAAACAAAAGCTAATACTTCTGCAACGGCTTTATACATGGCTTCTGGTATTATTTTATCTATTTCACATTTTTTGTACAGTTCGCGTGCAAGAGGTGGGTTTTCTATAATCTGTATTCCGCAATCTCTTGCAATCTCTTTTATTTTTAAGGCTAAATGGTCTACGCCTTTTGCTACAACTTTAGGTGCATTCTCTCTTTCGGTATCATAGCGAATAGCTACTGCGAAATGTATTGGATTTGTAATAACCACATCAGCACTTGGAATATCTTGCATCATTCTTTTTTTACTCATCTCCATCTGAACTTTCCTTATGCGAGCCTTTACTTGTGGATCTCCTTCCATCTGTTTATACTCATCTTTTATCTCTTGCTTACTCATTTTAAGCTCTTTAAAATAGTTGTAACGAACAAAAAATAGATCAAATAGTGCAAGTCCTAAAAATAGCATAAGCATAATAGCGATCAAAATTAGAGCTTTATCTCTAAGCCACTCCAATTGATCATAAATAGGAAAAAAAATAACCGAAGGTAACTCTTTTGTGAAACTAAAGAGGGCATAGTATGCAAGTATCAAAACAAGTGTTACTTTAATAATTATTTTTATACCCTCAATAAATTTTTTCATAGAGAGTAAATTTTTTAAACCCTTTATGGGGTTAATTTTTTTAAAATCAGGAATAAGTGGCTTGGTTGTAGTCAAAAAACCAAACTGCATAACCGCAGCTAAAACACCGGAGATAGCTACTATGGTTGCCAAAGGTAAAATCATAAGAGCAAACTCTTTAAAAATAGTAATCATTAAAATATGGACATCATTTTTATTCATATCGGTTCCAATATAGGATTGACTAAACCTATAGAGATTAAACATGCGAATTTTAATATAAGGAAGAAGTGCTAAAAAAGCTCCAATAGCAATAATAAGTGTTACAAAACTGCTAGTATCTTGGCTTTTAGGGACATTTCCATCTTTTCTAGCATCTTCAATTTTTTTTGGAGTAGGTTCTTCTGTTTTTTCTTGATCGTCTGCCATTTATCTAATTTTGTTCTATCTTCATAGAGTAGTCTAGCCAAACTGCTTGATGTATTAAACCTCCGCTACTAATAGCATCTACTCCGCTACATGTATATGTTTTAATTGTTTCATCTGTTATGTTACCGCTCACTTCAAGTAATACATGAGGAGCTTTCTCGTTTTTGTATGCGACAACCTCTTTTATCTCTTTTATGCTCATGTTATCACACATTATTATGTCTATATTATGCATCATAATTTTTTTTGCTGATTCAACACTGGAACACTCTACCTCTATTTTTGTAGTGTAGGGTAACTTTTTTTTTATATCATCAATAAACTCTTTTAAATTCTCTATTGTCTCTTGATGAGTATCTTTTAACATCAAACAATCATCTAGCCCCATGCGATGATTATGTCCACCTCCACATCTTACTGCATACTTTTCAAATACTCTAAGTCCCGGTCTTGTTTTTCTTGTGTCTAGTAATTTTATATCTTTATCTTTTAAGGCTTTAACATATTTATTTGTATTGGTTGCTATACCTGAAGCATGTTGGAGTAGGTTAAGAAGAGTCCTCTCGCACATTAAGAGTTTTTTTGATCTACTTTTTATGGTAACTATAGTGTCGCCATACAGTAAAGCATCTCCATCTTTTTTATGAAACTTGCACTTTAATTTTTCTATTTTACACAGTTTTTTAACATAAGCAACTCCTGCTAAAATTCCATTATCTTTGCAAATTATTTTTCCAGTTATTTTTTTGTTTTTACCAGTAAGACAAAATAGATCTCCACGACCAACATCTTCTTGTAGTGCCATCTTAACAAATCTACTTATCATAATTTAAACATTCTATTTAATGCTTTAAAAGCATACTTTCTTGTATCTTCACTTATGATTATCTCGTTTATATAGCTACCGTTTTTAATACTCAAAAGTACTTCTTTTAAATCTTCTAATCTTGTTTCATTCATGGTGGGACACTCTGGTTTGGTAGAAGAGAGAATATATGTATTTTTTTTTCTTAGTCTATTAACCATGTTATACTCTGTTCCAACTACAATTTTCTGCTCTAATGGTAACTCTTTTATATATTTTTGAATTTGAGATGTTGAGCCTACAAAATCTGAATTTTTACACACTTCTGGCTTGCACTCTGGATGAGTTATTACTAAAATATCTGGGTACTTATCTCTATAGAATTCTATATCTTCAATGTCAAAAAGTTGATGAACTGAACAAAAACCGTCGTAGCATATAATATCAAACTCTTTAGGGTCATTTCCATCTCCAACTACACATGATTTTAAACCCATATTAAGTGCAATATTTTGACCTAAACAGCGATCTGGTAAAAAAAATATTTTTTTGCCACTCATTAACGCTTTTGATATGATCAGTTTTGCATTAGAACTCGTACAAACATAGCCTCCCATTTTGCCAACTTCGGCTTTTACCTCTGCTGATGAGTTAATATAAGTAACAGGCATAATATCCTCTTTTTTTATACCGCTATTTTCTAAAAAGAGTATGTTTTGATTGTAGTACTCTATATCTACCATTTTCGCCATAGCACAACATGCAATTTTTGGCATCAAAACTCTTTTATTAGGATCAAGTATTTTTACACTCTGCCCCATAAAGCCAACACCGCAAAATATAAGATTTGCTTTTTCATCTTTAGCTGAAAATTTGGCAAGTTCTAATGAGTCTCCTGTGAAATCGGCTATATTGAAAACTTCATCTTTTTGATAGAAATGCGCTACAACTGTTACGTCTAGCTCTTCTTTTAATTTTAAAATTTCTTCTCTTAATGTATTGTCGCTCAAAATAGCTCCTTTTAAATGTCATAAAGCTTAACATTATAACAAATTATGTACAATATAGCCATTAATTTACTAAAGGAAATGTGTGGATTTTTTATTAAATATCAATATTCAATTTTATATCGTTGCTTACTTGGTTGGTGGTATTCCTTTTGGACTTCTTTTAACTAAAAAATTAACATCAATTGATGTTAGAGAGAGTGGGAGCGGTAGTATTGGTGCTACTAATGTTCTAAGAGTCTTGAAAGAATCAAACCCAATAATGGCAAAAAGGATAGCCGTTGCTACACTGCTTTTAGATGCTCTAAAAGGTATTTTTGTCTTAATTATTGCTAGCATATTAGGCTTGAGTGAACAAACACTATGGATGATTGCTATACTCTCTATTGTGGGACACTGTTATAGCCCATTTTTGAAGTTTGAAGGCGGAAAGGGTGTTGCTACAGGTATGGGTGTTATGCTTTTCATGTTACCTATTGAAACTATTTTAGCTATTATTGCTTGGTTTATAGCTGGAAAAATATTTAAAGTCTCATCGTTATCATCTTTGATAGCACTTACTACTTTGATTGTGTCATCTTTTATTATTCATCCTCAAATTGATGAAATTAAAACACATGCACCTATATTTGTTATTGCTTTTTTAATCACCTACAAACATGTACCAAATATAATGAGGCTTTTTAGAGGTGAAGAGTCTAAAATTGTATGACAATATTTATTGAAAATCTAACATTTCACGCAATTATAGGTACTTTACCAAAAGAACGAATAACTCCTCAAAAGATTGTTGTTAATCTTGAGTTAGACTATGAGTACAAAAAACCTATTTTTATTAACTATGCTACTTTGGCTCAAATAATAAAAAATAATATAAAAATCAATAAATACATGTTAATAGAAGATGCTCTTTTATCTCTACATGAAGAGATAAAGAGTAAATTTATACAAATTACTTCAATGAAACTTAAAATTTCCAAGCCTACTATTCTCGCTCAATGCGATGTTTCCGTAAGTTTATATAAAAATTATTAAGTTAATATAAAAAAAACTTTAAAATTAACTAAAATTATGCTAGAATACTATTTTAAGTTAATAAATATTAAAGGAACATAATGAGAATTCTAATAGTAGAAGATGAAATTACTCTAAATAAAACTATTGCTGAAGGATTACAAGAGTTTGGCTACCAAACTGACAGTTCAGAAAACTATAAAGATGCTGAATATTATGTAGGCATAAGAAACTATGATCTTATCTTAACAGATTGGATGCTTCCAGATGGTGATGGAGTTGATTTAGTAACACTTGTTAAACAAAAAGCACCAAGAACTGCTTGTGTTGTAATCTCTGCAAAAGATGACAAAGATAGTGAAATTAAGGCTTTTAAAGCAGGTGCTGACGACTACATTAAAAAACCCTTTGATTTTGATATTCTAGTTGCCCGAATTGAAGCTAGACTTAGATTTGGAGGAACTAATGTAATCAAAATTGATGATTTAGTCATTGATCCCGATGAAGAGAAAATTACCTACAAAGGTCAAGATATTGAGCTAAAAGGCAAACCATTTGAAGTGCTTACACACTTAGCTCGCCATAGTGATCAAATTGTCTCCAAAGAGCAACTACTAGATGCTATTTGGGAAGAACCAGAATTAGTTACTCCAAATGTTATAGAAGTTGCAATTAATCAAATTCGCCAAAAAATGGACAAGCCTTTAGAGATCTCTACAATTGAAACTGTGAGACGCAGGGGCTATAGGTTTTGTTTTCCAAAAAAAGTATAAGAGATAAATTTACATTACAATTAGTGTTAGCTTCGACTACATTAATTGTAATCTTCTCCACTATTATCTACAATTACATAAAAATCTCTATTTATGAAGATCTAAATATTGAATTAGTAGAAGAGGCCACATCAATTACCACTGGACACAACCACCTTTTAGGTCTTACAGAAATTGCACTTTATAAATATATAGTTAATAATATGAATAGTAATTTAAAAATAGTAACAAAAACAGATAAAGAAAATAAAATTACATTCCAACAGTATAAAAAAAATAGTATGAGTTTTTTAACTATCTATTACCCATTGAATAAAAAAGCATCTAAGTTTTTGTCAATTACTAAAGATATCTCTAGTACAGATAGACTTCTTAAGAAAATTTTGCATAGTATAATAGTAATCAACTCTATAACTATCTTCTTAGTTGTAATTTATAGTTTTTTTCTCTCAAAAATGCTTATTATTCCAATACAATCTTTAACAACAAAACTAATAACCATGAATGAAAATTTTTTTCAATCTATTAATACAAAAAATATACCTAATGAATTTATTCCACTTGCTTTTAGTATCAATAAGTTAATAAATAGAATCCATACTTTTACAAAATATCAAAAAGAGCTTTTTATAGGCATAGCTCATGAGCTTAAAACTCCGCTGTCTGTTATGAAAACTAAAAATGAAGTTACGCTACTCAAAACAAGAGAGCAAAAAAAATATATAGATGCCTTAAAACAAAACAATAAAAGTATAGATGAAATGAACAAAATGATAGGGTCTATTTTAGAGATAGGCAGGCTCGAAGGTGCGCAATTTGAGCAACCAATTGAAATAGACTTAATTCAATTTTTAAAAAATCAAACAAATAATTTTGAAATTCTTGCACATCAAAAAAATAGAAAAATCATAAGTAATTTCTCTCCGGGGTCATTTCCAATTATGATGCAACCTACACTTTTAATAAATATAGTGCAAAATTTTGTGCAAAATGCAATAAAATTTACTTCTGAAAATGGAGTTATAGAGATAAAAAGTTTTACTGATTCTAGCGGTATAAATATACAAATTCTAGATAATGGCATAGGAGTAGATGAAAAGCAGGATCTTTTTGCTCCATTTAAAAGATATGGCACAAAAGAGGGAGCTGGTCTTGGGCTATTTTTAGCAAAAGGAGCAGCAGATGCAATAGGAGCAACAATCAAAATAGAAAATAGAAAAGATGGAGATGGAGCATTGGCATCTCTTCATATACCTGTTTTGAACAAAAAATTAGGAAAAATTATAAAAAAATGTGATATATAAGCCCTCTCAAAGTTTTAATAGTGTATAAAGTTAAAAAAAAAATAAAAGTTAAAAAATGTCACTACTTATAACTAACGAATGCATAGCATGTGATGCTTGCAGAGATGAATGTCCAAATTGTGCTATTGAAGAAGCGGATCCTATCTATATAATTGATCCTGATGTTTGTACAGAGTGTGTTGGTTACTATGATGAACCCTCATGCATAATGATTTGTCCTGTCGAGTGCATCATATCTGACCCAGACAATATAGAGATAATGGCAGAACTCAAGCTTAAGTTTGAGCAGATGTCTAGTGAGCAATAATACAATTTAATGGCAAAAAGAACAGCTATTATAGATATTGGTTCGAACTCTGCAAGAATGGTTATTTTTGAGAAAAGTAGTCGTTTTGCTTTCCATCTTATAAAAGAGACAAAAAGTCGTGTACGAATTGGAGAGGGTGCATATGAAAATGGTGGAGTTCTTCAAGAAAAACCGATTCAAAGAACTCGTGATGCACTAGAAGATTTTTGTCGCATTATTAAAAACTTAAAATGTCGTAAAACTTTTTGTGTTGCTACTTCGGCATTGCGTGATGCTCCAAATGCACAAGCATTTATAAAGAAAATTAAAAAAGAGTTAAAATTAAACATAAAAATAATTGATGGTAAAAAAGAAGCAGAGTTTGGCGCATTAGCATCACTTAATCTTCTCAAACCAATTCAAAATGCAACAACTATTGATATAGGTGGCGGTTCTACTGAATTAGCTTGTATAGAAAATGGCAAAATAGTAGATACAATATCTATAAATATAGGAACAATTAGATTAAAAGAGCTTTTTTTTGACAAATCTAATGAGCTTGATAAAGCAAAAGAGTTTATAAGCACTAAACTATCAAAACTACCAAAACACTTTAAATCAAAAACAATAATAGGTATTGGTGGAACAATAAGGGCTTTTTCTAATATAGTTATGGATAAAATAAACTATCCTTTGAAAACAATTCATGGGTTTGAGTATAGCATTGAAGAGTATAACTACATGTTAAATCAAATCACCTCATCGAATATGTCTGCATTAAAAGAGTTAGGAGTAAAAAAAGATAGGTATGATACCATGAGAGAGGGTTGTACTATTTTTAATGCATTAATTAATCTAATAGGTGCAAAAAAAGTAATTACTAATGGTGCTGGTGTAAGAGAAGGTGTATATCTTAATGATTTACTCTGCTCTTCTAATAAGAGATTTCCAAAAAATTTCCAAGTTAGTGAAAAAAGTTTAAGTGATAGATTTATAGTAGACAAAAAAGAGAGTCTTTATATTAGTAAAATAGCCCTCAAACTTTTTAATGCTTTAGATTCTGTTCATAAAATTGACCCAATATTTAAAAAAGAGTTACAAATTGCAGCCAAACTTTATAATATAGGAAGAAGTCTTAGTTTTTATCAAGAACATCTTCATGGTTTTTATTTTATAACAAATAATTTAAATTATAATTTTTCACACCAGCAAAGAGTTCTTATAGCACTTTTAGTAAAATATCATACAAAAGAGTTGCCTAGTTTTGAGGATGTTAAAGCTTTTAAAATGCTACTTCCAAAGATTGATATAGTAAATTGGCTTAGTTTTATTATCTCGCTTGCAAAATGCTTAAATGCAAATTTTTCAAATGCTAAACTAGATTTTTTATATAAAAATCATACATTGACGATAAAATGCTCACAAAAATTATTTTTAGCACAAGAGTGTATTAAAAAACTAAATAAACCAACCTCTTTTTCAATTGTTATAAAAAAATAAAAAGTAACAGTTAAATATACTAAAACCCTCTTCCCATAGTAAATTCAAAATTTGCGGTTCTATCATATTCTTTTTCAAGCAGTGGCTTTGCAAATATTAGAGATATAGGTCCCACAGGAGATATCCACTCAAATACCGCACCTGTACCGGCTCTTATTTCATCGGAGAGACTATCCTTGCCAATCATACCATAATCCAAAAAGACAGCTACACGCATTTTGAATCTCTCTATAAGTGGGAAACTCGCTTCAATTGTATTTACAAGCATTGCATTACCAACATAATAAGATAATTGTCGCCCATCACTGCCTAAAATAGTATTTCCATTAGAATCTAAATAATTAGCAGTTGGACCAATAGAGCCTGAATGATAACCTCTTACAGTGCTTACTCCACCCATGGTTAAGTAATCATCAATAGGAATAAAGCCATTATCTAATAAATAATAAAATTGTGATTTATATCTAAAAATAAGATCATAGTTTAAGCTATCTCTAAAACTATGATAGAAATTAAGCTTTGATACACTCTCAATAAATTCGGCATCTCCGCCAATACCTGCATACTCTATTGAGCTATTAAAACTTATACCCTTTCGTGCAAGTTGATAACTGTCTGTGTTGTTGTATCTAATAGATGGGGCTATGGAACTTTTAACTATGCTAGGATATAAATTGTATTTATCATCATCAAAATAATCATACTCTTTATCTTCTAAAAGATACCATAGCGATGCTCCCCAAAGTCTTCCAAATCGTCTTCCTACATTGACACTAAAACCTGTAGTTGTAGCATCATATTCTGTAGTTATAGTATCAGTATTATAGTCATTTTGTCTTCTATAGACACTTCCACCAACACTATATATTGAATCAAAAATACGAGAATTTTGTAAAGATATTCTTCCATCTAACTCTATATCACTTCTCTCTACATCGGCACTTGCAGTCATGCCCGAACCAAAAATATTTGAATCAGATAAATTAAAATTAAAAATAACTCCATCACTTGAGCCATAACCAATGCCGCCACCTATATTTCCAGTTGATGATTCTGTTACTTCTACGACTAAATCTATCTTATCCCTACTTACTCTTTCTTCTACTATATTTACTCTATCAAAATAACTACTTCTGTCAAGTGCCCCTTTGGTGTCTCTTAAATCTGTTCTATTGTATAAATCACCGCTTGCTAAAAAAACATCACGCCTAATAACTCTATCAATAGTTCTGCTATTACCTGAAATACGAACATCATTTATATAGACTTTATCGCCTGGTATAATTCTAAGATATATATCGGCTATGGCATCTTTAGTTTTTTTATTTATGTCAGGGACAACTCTCACATAAGCATAACCTAAATCTGCGACTGCTGTTTCTACTCTTTTTATATCACTTCTTAAAAGATTCACATCAAATACATCACCACTTTGAAGAACCATCTCTTTTTTAAGTCCATCGAGCTCAATAAGTCCTTTTGGCATTTTTATATCAACTAACCCTATTTTGTACTGCTTTCCTTCATCAACACTATAAGTTAAAGTTGCTTCATAGTTATCCATGTATGTTTTCAAAAAAGGTTCACTAATTTCTGCATCCAAATAACCATGCTCCATGTAAGTATCTTTAATTCTTAAAGAGTCATGAGGCAGATCACTAAGTTTTAATTTTCCATCATTAAATCCCCACATCCAAGGCAAAATTTCTGCTCTTTTATTTGCTATCTTAGGTTCAAAATCACTATACTCTAAATTTTCTACTCCACACATTTCTATTGATTTAATAAAAACCTTCTCGCCTCGGTTAATAAGAAATGTAATTTTTATAGAATTTTCGCTTAGATTTTCTGTAACATGTTCGACTACTGTATCAAAATACCCCTGTGCCTCATAAAATTTATTAACTCTAAGTTCACTAAGTGCCGCTTTTTGTGTATCATAAACTTCACCTTTTTTAATACCAAGAAAATTTAAAACTTTCTCTTTGTCATTTTTGCCAATTCCTTCAAGTTCTATTTTTGCAACAGTGGGTTTTTCTTTGAAGTAAAATACAATTTCACCTTTGCTAATCTCCTCCACCCAAATATCTTCAAAATAACCTTGTTTATAGAAAACCTTAACTGCTTCGTCAATAATCTCTATATCTACTAAATCGCCCTCTTTAATTCCAACCATCTCAGAAGCAACCTCTTCAGAAAGATGAATCATTCCATCAAACTTTAAACTCTTAACCACTGTAGCTTGCAAAAATGAAACTATTAAAATCATAAGTATTAATAGTCTATTCATTATGCGCCTTATATTTTAAATTAAAAAGAGTATAATACCATCTAAAAAATTAATAAGGTATAAAAATGAGAGTAGGCATAATAGGTTTAGGGCTTATTGGCGGTTCACTTGGTTTGGCTCTACAAGATACAAAATTAGTGTCAAAAGTTTTAGGCTATGATCATAACCTAAAAAACTGTGAAGATGCTATCTCTCTTAATCTTATTGATGAAATTATCTCATTTAACGAGATAAAAAAATGTAATATTATATTTTTAGCTATCCCCGTTGAAGCTATCATAGAAACTCTTAACCTACTCAAAGAAGTGGACAAAAAAACAACAATAATAGACTTAGGTAGCACAAAAAGTAAAATCATAAAAAGTATTCCACCTTCCATAAGATCCAATTTTGTTGCGGCTCACCCCATGGCAGGCATAGAGAAGTTTGGTCCACAAGCAGCTTTTAAATCACTCTATAAAGATAAAGTAGTAGTCTTTTGCGATACAAAAAATACAACAAATTTTCACAAAAATATAGCAATACAACTCTTTTCGCATATAGGTATGAAGATAGTTTTTATGGGAGAAGAGGAGCATGATAAGCATGCTTGTTTTATCTCTCACTTGCCACATGTCATAAGTTATGCTTTAGCAAATAGTGTTATAGGACAAGAGGACCCAAAAAGCATACTTCTTTTAGCAGCTGGTGGATTTGATAGCATGAGTCGTTTAGCAAAAAGTTCTCCAGCTATGTGGTCAGATATTTTTAAACAAAACAGTAAAAACTTACTAACTTCGCTAGAACTTTTTGAAAAAGAACTATCAACATGTAAAACGATGATTGAAAAAGAAGAGTGGAGTAAATTGAAAAAATGGATGGGTGATGCTACCACAATTCACAAAATATTGTGAATTTTATTAATTTTTACAAGGATAAATATGAAATGTTCGATGCCTACAGTCAATACAAATGATGACAAAATATTGAAAAAAATTTTTAAAGAGTGTAAAAATATTGCTATTATTGGATTATCGCCAGATGAGAATAAACCCAGTAATATAGTTGCAAAATATCTTCAAAATGCAGGGTATAAAATAATTCCAGTCTACCCAAGAGAAGATTTTATATTGGGTGAAAAAGTATACAGTAACCTTGAAGATATCAAAGAGAGTGTCGACATGGTTGACATGTTTAGAAGATCTTCTTTTGCCAACGAGTTAGTAGAAGTTGCACGCAAGCGCGGTGATGTAAAACAATTTTGGATGCAACTTGGATTAGTAAACGATGAAGCATTTAAAAAAGCAACTCAATATGGTATGATAGCGGTACAAAATAAATGTACTAAAATAGAACATGCAAGATTAATTAAATCTATATATAATTAGGATATTTTTATTCCTATAATGCTAAAGTGATAAAATAAAAATAGATATAGAAATAATGAAGGAATGCAGAACATTAAATGAGTTTGCAAATCAATATGAACTACTTTCCAAAAAACATTCAAAACTGGTTTTATATGCGAAAGCTGAAGACATAATGTTTATGCAATTATCATAATCTAACTATTTGAAAAGCATCAACATGTTATAATATAATATAATATAAGAGGAAGATATGGAAAAAGACGATATATATTTTGATGTTTTAGATTACATGTGTGAAAATTTTGATTACTCTTTATACGCTGCAGATTTTGATACGAAATTAATCTCTGATCTTAAAAATTCACTTACTGCCAAATCAGAGATATCTGAAGAGACTTTTATGGTTGGCATTAAAGTAGGACTTCAAGATTTTTTTTCTGCAATTTTTCAAAAAGTTTCTGTTTATGAAGAAGATGGAAATATTAAAATTGTAAAATATTTTGATAAAGGAGCTAAAAATGAAAAGCAAGACAAACAGATACACATTCTTCGGCAAAATTTAGTTATGCACAAAGAGAATATAGAGTCTACTTTATCAAAAGGTACTTTATATATATTTGATAAATCTTCAAGAGGTGAATATGAAACTACACTGATAGCTTTTAATGTTTTTTTTTTAAAAGATGCTATAAGAGAGCAAATGAGTCGAATTTATAATTTAAAATCGAGAGATATTATAGTTTTTTTAAATGAAAAAATTTTTTTAAAAAAGTTTAATCATAAAACAGGTTTACATGTCGATCATCAAGGTCAGGCTACTATTCTTAATGATCAAAGATTCGTAGAATCTTTATGGAAAGATATTACAAAAAAACTTAATGATTCCTTTAGAAATAATTTCCAATTTTTAAACTACAGTAGATATGAGTTTTATAAAAAATATCCCTTAAAACTTTTTTCTATAATAAAGTTAGTAGTAAAAAAATCATTTGGTAATATTGTTAAAAAAGATATTTTGAATTATTCCAACATAGCTTTTAAAATGTACCTACCAAATCTACTAGAAGAGATAGCAGATTATGTTTTAAATGAAATTTCAAAAGGTGAACTAGAGGCAACACATTTCTTTAAGATGTATTCAGAATCTATGCATACAATAAATGAAAAAAATAATGTATATTATTGTGAAAATATATTGTTATTTTTAAAAAAAAGAGAGTATTTGAATTTAAAAATAAATCATAAAAATAAAGAGATTAAAAATATAGTAGAAAAAATAAAAATTAATTTAGATAATATTGAAAAAAGTGAAAATGAGATGGAGCACATTAAAAAAAGAAAATCAGAATTGATTTTATCTATAAAAAAAATTGAGGATGAACTCTATATAAAAAAATCTCAAATGAGACAAAATAGTTTTAATCTAAATAGACTAGAGTCTTCAAAAAGGGAACTTAATGAAGCTTCTAAGCAAATAGAAACTAGATTTCGCACTAGAACAAAAATTCTTACAAATTCTTACAAAGAGCTAGCAAGATGGAAAACCAAGAAGAGTGAAAAAAATATTCTAAAAGAAGACTTATCCAAAGAGTTTATAGTTGTTAAGAATGAATATGCACAAATATGTAAAATTTTAGCTATAGCGCTTAGTAAAGAATGAAAAAATACTCTTGAATTAAATATAGGAAGTTTCAGATGAACCTTATAAAAAAACTAGAATCACAAAAGAGACTAAATTATGAAGATGGTTTAGCACTTTACGAGTTAGATCTTTTTACATTAGCACAGTTTGCTCATAAAAAAAGAGGGTCTCTTTATGGTAAAAAAGTATTTTTTAATGTAAATAGACATATTAATCCCACAAATGTTTGTAAAGATGTTTGTAAATTTTGTGCCTTTAGTGCAAATAGAAAAAATAAAAATCAATACACTATGACTCATGAAAAAATTTTAAGTGAAGTTAAAAAATCATATAAAAATGGAATCAAAGAGATTCATATAGTATCGGCGCATAATCCAAAAACAGGATTAAAATGGTATTTAGAGATATTTTCAAAGATAAAAAAAGAGTTTCCATCTCTACATATAAAAGCTTTAACCGCCGCAGAAATTCATTTTTTGTCTAAAGAGTATAACTTAACTCATACTCAAATTATAGATAAGATGATAACTCATGGTGTTGATTCCATGCCTGGAGGTGGAGCAGAAATATTTGATGAAAAGGTAAGAAGCTATATTTGTAAAGGCAAAGTAACTTCACAAGAGTGGCTCGACATTCATGAACTTTGGCACTCTAAAGGCAAAATGTCAAATGCTACTATGCTTTTTGGTCATGTAGAAAAAAGAGAAAACAGAATAGATCACATGTTAAGATTAAGAGATTTGCAAGATAGAACAAGTGGTTTTAATGCATTTATTCCATTGGTCTATCAAAGAGAAAATAATTTTTTAAAAGTGGAAAATTTTTTAAGTTCCGTTGAGATATTAAAAACTTATGCAATTAGCAGGTTAATGCTAGATAATATACCTCATATAAAAGCTTATTGGGCAACATCTACGATCAGTTTAGCACTTGTAGCTTTAGAGTTTGGAGCAGATGATTTAGATGGAACAATTGAGCGTGAGGCGATTCAATCAGCCGCTGGAGCATCTAGTGCATATGGTATGAACATAAAAAACTTTCTAGACTTAATAACTACAAGCAACTTTATACCCGTAGAGCGGGACAGTCTATATAATGAGTTAAAAAGATACATTTAAGTTTTTGACATGTATCTATTTTAAAGAGTTTTATACAAATAGGAAAACAGATGATATTTTACAGTTATGATGAGTTTAAAAGTGATGTTAACATGTTGGCTAAAGAGTTAAAAAGCTTCAAGCCAGATGTAATTTTAGCAGTGGCGCGTGGAGGAGTAACATTGGGTCATTTTCTTGCAGAAGCATTAGAGATGAGAGATTTATATTTTATTAACTCTATACATTATGAAGAGACTAGAAAGCTTGACATTATCAATATTTTCAATATACCCGACTTAAGTAAGGCAAAAAAAGTTGTTGTAGTAGATGATATAATTGATAGTGGCGAAACTATGATTGAGATAAAAAAAGTACTACTAAAAAAATATCCAAATTTAGATTTAAAAGTGGCATCTATATATTATAAAGAAAATGCACTTCTAAGACCAGATTTTTCTGCTCGTGAAGCAACAGAGTGGATAGATTTTTTTTGGGACTTTGAAATAGACAATTTAAGTAGGTAGCATAAAGTGAAAAACAATGGTTGTTACACTTTTGTAATTTAGTCTTTAAAGTTTATCAATTTAAAGCATTAAAGGTCGGTATAATCCTGTTTCTGTAATATGATTTTTCCTTGAGATAATATACTCCATACATATGCTAGTTTTAAGTTTTATTCCCTAATTGGGGTCTGACCCCCTTTTTTAAAGTTAATTTTAATATCTTTTTTTGTGTTATTTCTAATAATAGTCCAAATACAATCTTTTGAGGTATCAAAGTTTTGTAATATTTTATTAAATTCCTGATAATTTTTAATATTAGTACCATTCATTTTTATGACAATATCACCTTCTAGTATATCTGAATTATAAATTGGTGTATTTTCATATATCAAATTTATTATAACACCACGACTACCAAGTTCTATTCTTTTTTCACGAGAAATATCACTACATCCTACACCAAATTTTAATTTTTTTATATTTTTTATAAAGTACATAGCACTTTGGTTATACATTCTAGTGTTTGTTGTATATGGAACTGCTTTAGTTCCATAAGTTGTAGAGCTACCATAATAGTTTGTGTTGGCATTTCCATAGCCATTGTAGCCGTTATTACTATTATATGTGGCATTCGTATTACTTCTGCCTGAGCTATATGTTGTTTTATTATCTGGCAGTAACAATGTTGATGTTCTAGTTTCTGTATTTGTATACGAAGAATTTATTAAAACTAAAGTTGCTCCAATTCGTTTCGCTTGATTAATAGCATTTTTAGTATTTTCATATACTCCATTAAAGGATGAAGCCCCTATTGGTACATATCCTCTTGCTCTTAACTTTTTACTATCAATATCAAAGTTGTTAGTTGAATACACCTGAGGCTCTTCACCTTTTTCTAAAAATTTATAGTTTGAATTTAATTTTACTTGTTGTAATTGTTCATTCGTTCCATATTGCTTATAGAAAGTTTTGTACCCACTTGTTGCACAACCTGTGAATATGATTGATATTATAATATAAATACTGCCAAATACTATACTCTTCATTGATTTCATGTTTATCCTTTTGGTGACAGATTCGCATCATAAACGAATACCTTTGACTAGAATTATAGCATCCAAACCTGTAAGCTCTATAAAAGCCTCATAAGTAGTTGCATAATCAAGACACTTTCTAGGTCTTGAATTGAGCTTATGAACAGCTTCTACGACCTCTTTTCTTGCAATGTCAGTAAACTTCATTCCTTTTGGAAAATATTGTCTTAGAAG
>JAERRW010000003.1 GCA_016735235.1 Sulfurospirillum sp.
GATACTCCATAGATAACTATATAGTAAAATACAACTCAAGACGATTACACTCTGCTATTGGCAATAAAACTCCTAATGAGATTTATGACAAAGCTATGTTAGAGCGGAACAATCAAGAGTTATAGTTAGTAGCATAATGAGTAAAATAAGAGTGTTGGTTTAAGTGGTCTTGACATATGGGGACAGGATAATATACTACCTAAAAACTTATAAAAAATATTTTAACTTATCAATTTTAATGTCTTTTTTTATTTTATTGTCCTTGCAAAATTCTACTATTTTTCCATGAAATCTTGCATAAATTGTTTGAAAAGGCATCTTTTTATTGTAAAGTTTATCTATTTTTGCATGGTTGCTTTGTATGCCATCTACCAACCACTCTTGAAGTTCATTGTAATTCTCAAACTCATATCCAAATTTTTTAACAAGCCTATTAGTGTAGTTGTCTACTACCATGACTTCCCTAAAACAAGCATAACATAAAATACTATCGCAACTCTCTTGACCAATACCTTTTTGATCCATTAACCAATCTTTGTTTACATGCAAAGAAAAATTTTCAAAATTTTCAAAATTTTCTACTATATTTTGACAAAGTTTTTTTAAGTTTTTTGATTTTTGATTATAAAATCCACTTGGCTTTATTAGTAATGCTAACTCATTTACATCTAGCTTTGCAATTGATTTCTCATTTAATAAATTATTTCTTTTCAAATTTATTAAACTCTTCTCGACATTTCCCCATTTTGTCTGTTGAGTTAAAATAGCTCCAATTATAACTTCAAAAGTGCCACTTTTTGGCCACCAAAACTCCTCTTTTTTATTTTTTATATAACCACTCTTTTTTAATGCTTTAAACAAATCGAAACTATTCACTTAATTGCTTCTTGCCATTTTTATTATACAAGTTTATATTTATTGAGATTTTATTTCTCTTAAATGTATTAATATTGTGGAAATTATATCATCATCATCTTTGCTTTTTGATTTTAAGTAAATTTTTTGATTATTTTTATCTTTAAGAGTTATATTTTGACCAAAGTTTGATACAGAAACTATATCTACTGTTGTTGCTAAAATTTTAATGGTAATAATATCTAAAAACTGTATTGTGTTGATGTCGAGTTTACCAAATCTATCAATCATCTCCTCTTCAATATCGAGTACATTTCTCACACTTTCGCACTTACTAAGACGACGATACAACTCTAGTCTAATTCTATCTTCACTTACGCACTCACTACTTATAAAAGCATTGACACCAAGTCTTATTTCAACCTCTTTTTTTTGAACAGAAGTACTGTTAAGCAATAAGCTTATAACATTCTCAAGCATTTTTAAATAGAGTGAATAACCTATATTCTTAATATGACCACTTTGTGCTTTACCAATTATATTGCCTCCGCCTCTAATCTCTAAGTCATGATAAGCCAACACCGAACCACTTCCTAAAAATGAGTTAGTTTCAAGTGCAACTAGTCTCTTTTTAGACTGCTCTGTAAGTTGTGATTTGTCTTTTACCAAAAAATAACAATAACCTTGCCTTTTAGCTCTTCCAACTCTTCCTCTTATTTGGTGCAAATCTGCAATTCCAAAATTATCTGCACCATCTACTATAATAGTATTGACATTTGGCATATGAATTCCAGACTCAATAATAGAGGTCGATAACAGTAAATTATACTCTTTTTTTTCAAAAACTATCATCTCTCTCTCAATGACTGCTGGATTTATTTTTGAGTGAAGTACTAAGATTTTTAACCCAGGAAGTGCCTTTTGTAGCTCCTTTTTTTTACTCTCTATTGTTGCTATTCTATTGTGAACAAAAAAAACTTGACCACCTCGCCTAAGCTCACGGTTAATAACCTCTTTTATAGATTTTTCTTCATACTCTTTTACAAAAGTTCTTATATCTTCTCTCTCATCAGGGGGTGTTAATATTTGCGAATACTGTTTAATAGAACTAAGTGCCATATTTAAACTTCTTGGAATTGGTGTTGCACTCATGCTCAATATATGGACATTTTCTCTTATTTTTTTTAATTTTTCTTTTTGCTTAACTCCAAATTTATGCTCTTCATCTAGTATAATTAGAGCTGGATTTTTAAGTTCAACTCCAAGTAGCGAATGTGTTCCAACACAAATTTTTAACTCTCCACTTTTTAAATCTTTTAAAATTTTATTTCTATTTTTACTACTTGTGAATCGGTCGAGTTTTTCCACTCGTATATTGTACTTTTTAAATCTAACATCAAGTGATTTGAAATGTTGAGCACTAAGAAGTGTAGTTGGAGCTAACATTATGCTTTGATAACCATTTACTGCACTTAAAAACATGGCATTCATAGCAACTTCTGTCTTGCCAAACCCAACATCGCCACTCAATAGTCTATCCATCATTTTTGATGATTTTAAATCACTAAATATCTCATCAATCGATTTTTTTTGATCATCGGTATACTTAAAACCTGCATCTTTTTGAAAATCTATAATTTTATCTTGACTATGTAAAACTACTGCTTCAGTCATCTCTCTTTTTGCAGCTATAGCAATAATTTCACTAGCAATTTCAAAAAGTTTTGCCTTTGTCTTCTCTTTTAATTTTTGAAAACTTCCTTTTCCAAGCTTATCTATCACAGCCAAATTACCGCTATCACTAATATATCTATCAATTACATCAATATTTTCAACAGGAAGTAAAAGCCTATCGTCTCCTTGGTATTTAACTATAACAAAATCTCTTGTTGCACCTAAAACTGTTGTTTTTTGAAGTCCTTTAAAGAGTCCTACACCATAGTTTTCATGAACGACCACATCACCTATTTTTAGCTCGTCAAGTATAATAGAAGCTTTTCTTCTCCTCCTCTTCTTTGATTGTCTATTTAAAGATAAAATGACTTCATCTAAACTAATTATATTAACAACTAGATCGCTTTGTTTAAAATTATAATCGGAATCTATATTCTCTTGCTTTAAAAGTACCTCATTTTTTGCAAGTATAGTAACTTTTTTATCTTTATGAAAATTTAAAAAAGTCTTAATTGAAGTTACCTCAAGAGGTTTAAATTTTTTTGCATGTGGTATTGCATGTAATGAATTTAATTTCTCACTTTTCTTAATATCAAATAACTCAATCTCTTTTATCTCGTCTTCCAAAGAGTGCATTATTTTTATATTAAATTCATCAAAATAATTTTTACAAATATCTTTAAGGGCCCAAAGACCAAGAGAGTGTATATCTTTTACAAAACTATCGCTATCTATATTTTGTATCTTTAAAATTAACTCATCATACTCATCACTATTTAATGAAAAAAGTGCAGGAGTTATATTGTAAAAGTCCAACTCATCTTCTTGACTTTTTTGTGTTTCACACTCAAAATACCTTATACTCTCTACCTCTTCATCAAAAAGAGATACTCTAAGAGCTAGTTTTGAGTTAATAGGAAATATATCTATAATATCTCCACGAAAAGAGACTTCTCCATGACTCTCTACAATATCTACTATATTGTAGCCCCAATTCAACATGTTATTTTTAAATTTATTTAAATTTATTGTATCACCAAATCGTATTATTTTAGTCTTAAAAAGATTTTTTGGAGGCAGTGGGGTAAAAAGTGTTCGCAAAGGAACAATAAGAACTTTTTTAGTTGAATTATCTTCATAATAACTCTTTAGAGTATTTAAAACTTGTTGAAGTTCTAAGCTAAAAGGTAGTAAATCATCACCATAACTAACTCTTAAATCTGGAAGTTGGTATGCTTTTTTTTCTAAATACTCTATTACTTGAGATACTAAAAAAGCATCTTTTTCATTAGCAACACCAATTACATCAGTGTTGCCACGATTTTTAAAAAATTCATAAACTGAAGATTGCAACTTTTATCTAAGGCTTAGGAAATATTTCTGTTATCATTTTGGGCGCATTATGATCTTCTTTCATTTTGCTTTCACCCTCAAATCTAGCTTTCTCTTCTATTATAAGCTCTTTAGTTATAACTTTTCCTATAAACTTACCGCCAGTCAATATTTCAATAATATCACAATCAGCATTACCCTCAAAAACTCCATTTACTACAAGCCTGTTTGCGATTATTTTACCATTAATTTTTCCACTTTTGCCTATAATTACTACACTTTTAGAGTAAATATCTCCTACTATTTCACCATCTACATGTAGTCGTGAATCGCAGTTAAAAACTCCGTCTATTTTAGCACCACTTGCTATTGTTGTTGTCTCGTTAGATGCTGATGGTTTTACATTAATTTTATCAAAGATTGCCATGAAACTCTTTTCTCCTTTTTAAATATTTTTTCAAAATTTGAACTATTCCACTCTATGAAATTAATAGGGTTTAAAGGTCTTCCTATAAACCTCACTTCATAATGTAGATGCGGACCAGTTGAGCGCCCACTGTTACCTGTGTAGCCAATAATATCACCTTTTTTAACAAAATCACCTGATTTTACAGGAAATTTTTTACTAAGATGGGCATAACTTGTTTTAAATCCATAATTATGTATTATTATTACCAAATTTCCAAAACCACTATTTTTATGATAGCCTACATACTCGACTACTCCGTCAGCGGGAGCACTAACTGGAGTCATTAATTTTGCTCTAAGATCTACACCTTTATGAAACTCTTTACGCTTTAAAATTGGATGTATTCTCCAACCAAACTTTCCACTGTAACCTGCAAATGGAATAACCTCTCCACTTGGAATACTAGAAAAAAATCTTTTTTGTTGAATAGATGTAAATTCTATATTTTCTAATCTTACATCAACTTCTGTCTCCAAAGATGATGTGAGTCCAATAATCTCCTCTATGTCTGTTATTTTATCTTTAATAGAATTAAGTTCGCTACTTTTATAATCTATTTTATTGATAAGTTTATCATTTTTTTGTTTTAAAACTTTTTCATATTCAATCATGCTAGTTTTTTTAACTTCTAAATCTGTCACTTCATTCATTAAAACTGATATTAAATATGAGCCAATAAAAACAATAAAAACAATAAATAGTATAAAATAAAATACAAATCTCTTAATAATCTGATGAAGAAGATAGTGTTTTGAACCATGTATGTCTGATATTGTAATTGTAAATTTATTTTTCATTAATGTAATTCTCCACTACAGAAAAAGAGCCAAAAACTAGATACTCTTCATCTTTTGTTATTTTTTTAAATGTAGAGTATGGTATATTTAAAGAGCTTAGAGTATTTTCTAAAACTTTTTTTAAAACTTTTCGTTTATTTTCTATATCAAATATTTGAACCTCTTTAATAATAGGCTTCAAAATCTCTAAAATAATTTTGTACTTTTTATCATTTAAACTATTATAGACTAAAATAACTTTTTTTTTTCTAAAATGCTTCAATAATGCTACTGCAGCCATAGGATTATGACCAACATCTATAGTAACATTAGAAGATATTTTTTGACATCTACCATATAATTTTAAATTATCTAAAAGATTTACATCTACCTCATACCCTAAAAGCTGGTATGCACATAGTGCTGTTGTAAAATTATCTTTGAAAAAAAATGGATAATTTTTATCTTCAAACCAAGTATTTAACTCATTATAAACATTATTATCTAAAAAACTTTGTGCAAAATAGAGATTTTTATCTATTGTTTTAATTCGCTCATAAGCCAACTTGTAGACCTCTTTTTCATACTGTTTTGCTAAAAGTAATTTTTCATTTACACTTCTAAGTTTTGTTGTTGCTATTTTCTCTATTGTTGAGCCTAAAAAAGCTTCATGATCAAAGCCAATAGGAGTAACTATACAAAGCTGTTTTTCAAAAACATTAGTTGCATCAAACTCTCCACCAAGACCAGCTTCAAGAACAACATAATCACATTTTTGACAAAAAATAAGCATTGCCAATAGTGTAGTATATTCAAAATATGATAGTATATTTTTATCTTCTAGTGAGAGTAAAATTTGAAGTTTTTTATGAGTAATTTCTAGCAATTTATCATCTATATCTTTGCCATTAATCCAAATTCGTTCATTGAATTTTGTTATATGAGGTGAGCTATAATGTCCTACATTTAAACCATTTACATGCAACATGTGAGCTAAAGCTCGTCCTGTTGTACCTTTTGCATTTGTTCCTACAACATGTACTATTTTAGGAAGTTTAAAATTGTTTTTTATTTTTTTGTATATATTAGGAAATCTATCGTAATCAATTTTTTCATAATAGAGTGGCTTACTCTGTAAAAATTTCTCTACTCTCATTTAGGGTTGCCTATTTTTTTGACTTGTAATGAAGTTGTAGATTTCTTCTTTTTATATTTTAGAGAGTTCTCTATGTAAAGAAGTTTTTTTTGAATAGATGCAAAATTATGATCTTGAAAATTTAAATTTTTAAAATTTTCTTTAATAATCTCTATCAACTCTTTACATGTATTATTACTCTCTATAGATTTAAGTATTTCTTGATTAATATTGTTTAAAGTACTATTTAAAATTGAAATTTCATGCTCTACTTTTTCTTTATCAAGTGCAACTCTTTTCTTAATACAGTATTTAATATCTTCTTGCAAAGTTAGCACACAGAGTGATTCAGGAGAGTTTTTGAGTTCATGACTAATTGTTGCTAACCTGTCATGCATGCTTGACGCTATTGAAGGAGTAAGTGCGGCTATCATTAATGGAACTACTGAGTTATATATTTCACTATTGTTATGGCTAAAAACTTTAATTATATCAAAAACCATTTTTTCAATATCATTTTTATTAATATCTCCATATTGATTAAGTTTTTTTAAAAATGTATCATCATAATCAGAAATAAAATTAAACCATTTATCTTTTATATCTTTTATTGATTTTATATCTTGCTTTGTATCTAGTATAGCTAAAGAGTTATCAGCAAGTGTTGTGGCCTTTTCATTATGTAAAAGAGATAGTGCCTGAAGTATTCGCTTTGAAAGCAAAGTAAGTGAAATTATAAGTTCTTCACTTTGTTCTACTGTGTTTCTATTTAATTTTGCTATAAGAAAAGAAAAAAGTTGATCTAAAGTAGAAATATTTGCTCTTTTTGCTTCATTTGCTAAGCTATTATCTAACTTTTTTATATATTTTGTTACTTTTTGACAATCTTCAACTATAACACCTCTTTTTTTTGCTACTTTGCAAAAAGTTTTATGATAATTATCAGGTGTAAATATTAAATTTTCTGATACTAATATTTCAAAACTCTCTTTGATTATCTCATTTATAGTGCTCGATGTATTTGAAGAATCTATTTTATGCCTCTCATAGCTATTTGTGATACAAATTCATTTAAAGCATCCATTGATGCTCTTTTAATAGCATCGAATCTATTGCCATCAGAAATTATACTATTTGTAGTTCCATCTTCATTTTCATCTATTTGAAAATCGTACTCACCGCTTGTTGAAAAACTATCGCTATTTCCACTTTTGGTTTTATATTTAATATCAAGCGATACTTTTGTTTTGTATGCAGTAATATAACCACTTTTATTGTAGAGTATTGGAGAGAAAGTTATTGAACCAATTTCAATAAGAAGCCCGCTATCTGCCGTCTCTTTTGACACCAATTTTCCGCCAAGTCTTGTTATGACTGACTGATTAACAGCATCTTTTATTAGCACACTATTTTCTAAATCTTCTCTACTTATAGCAACATCTACATAAATGCGTTCGCCCAAAACATCTCTTGTGTAGTGTGTTGCTGGTCTATAGCCACAAGCAGTTATGAAAATTATTACAAGTAAAGAACATATGTATCTCATTTTACTACCAAATTAACTAATTTACTTGGAACATAAATCTCTTTTATTATACTCTTTTCTTCTAGCCATTTACTTGTAGCTTCTTTAGCTAGTGCTATAATCTCATTTTTTGAAGTATCTTTAGCTACCTCTATTTCGGATCTTCTTTTTCCATTTATAGTGATAGGTAAAATTATAGAAGTGTTTTCCAAGACATCTTCAAGAAGTTCAAGTTGTTTTAAATTTTTCAATTTATAAAGACTAGAACTAAGCTCCCAACAGACATGTGGAATTATAGGCTCTAGTATGTTTAATAAAATAAAGTATCCTTCTGTCCATACATCTCTATTTTGTTGTTTGTTTAATGCATTTAAAGCTTCCATGCAAGCCGCTATTAATGTATTAAAAGCGTATCCGTGACTAAATACATCATTTGATTTCTTAAGAGCAGTATAGATTTTTTTTCTAGCAAAACTAGACTCTTTTGATAATATTTTATGATCTATTATGGGTATAAAATCTACACTATTTGAATTAGAACTTAAGTTACTAAGCTTTTTGATAAACTTATAAGCTCCCTCAACTCCGCTTGAATTCCACTCTAACTCTTTTTGTGGAGGGGCAGCAAATAGTATAAATAGCCTTGCCGTATCTGCTCCATATTTTTGAATAATAGAATCAGGATCTACTGTATTGCCTTTTGACTTACTCATTTTAGTGCCATCTTTTAAAACCATGCCTTGTGTAAGTAAGTTTTTAAAAGGCTCATCAACAGAACTGTATCCCATATCTTTTAAAACTTTTGTAAAAAATCTTGCATAAAGAAGATGTAAAATTGCATGCTCAATTCCACCTATATATTGGTCTACATTCATCCAGTAATCACTACTTGTTTTATCAAAAATTTTATCTTCCCACATAGACTTATCGGTTGTGTACCTCATAAAATACCAACTAGATTGAAAAAAAGTATCCATTGTGTCAGTTTCACGAACGGCACTACCTCCACATGTGGGGCATTTTGTATGCTTCCAAGTTGGATGGGCATCTAAAGGATTACCTTTTGCGGTTATCTCTATATCTTCTGGAAGTGTTATTGGTAAATTTTCTATATCATCATGCACTAATCCGCACTTAGAACAATGAATCATAGGAATTGGAGTACCCCAGTATCTTTGGCGACTAATTCCCCAATCTCTTAATTTATAGTTTACAATTTTTTTACCAAGCCCATTTTGTTCAAAATGATCAATTATTAATTTTTGTGCTTTTTTGGAACTCATGCCTGTATATTTGCCAGAATTTACAAGCTTGCCATGCTCTATTAATGCTCTACTTCCATCAAAACTACTCTTAGCTTGCTCAATAGATTGGACTATAGGTAAATTGTATTTTCTAGCAAATTCAAAATCTCTCTCATCATGAGCTGGAACAGACATAACCGCACCACCTCCATACTCTATTAAAACAAAATTAGCTACCCAAACAGAAATTTTTTTACCAGTTAAAGGGTGTATTACATGTATCTCTAGATCAACCCCTTCTTTGTCATTTTTAGCACGCTCTATAGAACCTAATATCTGCATGTCTTTTATTTTTTTTATTTTTTCATCGCTTAAAAGTTTGTTGTCGCAAAGGTATTTTACTATAACATGTTCAGGTGCAAGTGCTGTGTAGGTAACTCCGTATATAGTATCAGGACGAGTTGTAAAAACACTATATTTAGCAAACTTATTATTTAATTTTATTTTTGTTTCGTCGCTTAAATTAAATTCAAACTCTAACCCTTCACTTCTTCCTATCCAATTTTCTTGCATAGTAAGAACTTGTTTAGGCCAATTGGTTTCTAATTTTTTAATATCGTCTAAAAGATTTTGTGCATAGTCGGTTATTTTAAGATAATACCCTAGCATTTTTCTAGTACTTACAAGATTATTGCATCTCCAGCAACATCCATCTTCAACTTGTTCGTTTGCTAAAACTGTATGACAAGTTTCACACCAATTTAGAGTTGAAGTTTTTTGATACACTAAGCCTTTTTTATACATGTCTATAAAAATATGCTGTTCATGTTTAGAGTAAAGTTTATCACTTGTAGCAAACTCTCTTGTTTTAGAAAATGATAGCCCAAGAGAATTTAACTCTTTTTTCATATAGTCTATATTGTCATAAGTCCAATTTTTTGGATGCACACCATGTTTAATAGCTGCATTTTCTGCGGGCATTCCAAAAGAATCCCACCCTATAGGATGAAGAACATTGAATCCAGATTTTCTAAAATTACGAGCTATCGCATCACTAATAGTATAATTTCTCACATGTCCCATATGTATGCGGCCACTAGGATATGGAAACATGCTTAATATATATTTTTTCTTTTTTGAAAAATCATTTGATGGCTCAAAGGAACTATTTTTATTCCAATAACTTTGCCATTTTTTTTCTACTTTAGTTGAGTTATACTCCATTGTTGCTTATCCTATAAATTAAAATTCTTCTTGTGTTTTCGATGCCTCTATTAAGACTAATGTTAAAGAGAATATATTTGCTACAATAGCCCCAATTGCCAATGAAATTGCCATGGTAATATTACTCGAAAGAAGCATAAATAAAAATGCAGGAATTAGATGAAGGTCTGCAACTAAGGAACTTGCAAAAAGTTCTGCTGAAAATATATTTTTAACACCAATTTTGAGTAGTGTAGAAATCAAATTAATACTAGCAGCAATAAAAAGTGCAACTTCATTTTGTTCATATAAAAATCCAACTGTTGTAGTTAAACTCATTAAAGCAAAAAATACATATATTACTTTTCCCCAATCCATTATTGCTATCCTTTGGTTTTAAATTTATCTATTTTTACATGTAAGACTACATGTAAAGTTAAAATGTTAATACTAGACAATCCCTTTATCGTATTGTGCTCTCATTTTCTCTTTTTCTATTTTCATTTTCTCTTTTTTAGCCTCTTTTGATTTATAGTTTTCAACGCTAAAATTTAACCATTTAAGCATAGGAGATGCTACAAAAATAGAGCTATATGTTCCTACTAAAATACCCACTA
The DNA here is from genome assembly GCA_016735235.1 of Sulfurospirillum sp. Taxonomy (GTDB): domain Bacteria; phylum Campylobacterota; class Campylobacteria; order Campylobacterales; family Sulfurospirillaceae; genus Sulfurospirillum_A. Next base: position 10,831 of record JAERRW010000003.1, read on the forward strand.
AAAGAGTAAAACCAAATCCATGAATAATTTCCCCACCATATAACCATAGCGTTAAAACAACAAAAAATGTTGTCAAGGAAGTTAAAAGTGTACGGGAAAGTGTCTTTGAGATAGAGAAATTTATAATACTTAAAAGATCAAAATTCTTTGATTTTTTAATATCTTCTCTAATTCTATCAAACACTATAATTGTATCGTTTAAAGAGTATCCAAGCAGAGTTAAAAGTGCTGCTAAAATATCTAAATTTATATCTATACTAAAAACAACTAATGCACCAATTGCTATAGATATATCATGAATTAAAGCAAAAATTGAAGCTACAGCAAATCTCCACTCAAATCTAATAGTTATATACATAAGAATAGCCATAACAGAGACAAGCATAGCCATAATGCCTTTTTCTCTAAGCTCACTGCCTACTTTTGGGCCCACCATGTCTACTCTTCTAATTTCAAATTCACCAGTTCCATCTAACAAATTAGTAACAATATCACTCAAATCTTCTTGTACAGAAACAGTGCTACTCATAAATCTAATAATAACTTCATTTGGACTACCAAATTTTGTTATTGTTGCACTTGAAAACATCTCATTTGCTATGATTTTTTCTCTCATTTTTTTAATTGGAGCAACTTGGTCATACTTGACTTGAACAATAGTTCCGCCAGAAAAATCTATGCCATAGTTTAAGCCTTTTGAGCCCAACATTACATAAGATGCCATTACCATAATTAGTGAAAGTATAATAAAAGGCAAACTTTTACCCATAAAATTATAGGTTTTATCTTTAGAAAATATCTGCATTATTGTCCACTCCCTTTTATGCCAAACCATAAACTAAGATTTTTACTTTTTTCAATCTTAGGTAAAAAATATTGATAAATACCATGTGTTCCTAAAATAGCAGTCAGCATTGATGCTAATATTCCTATACTAATAGTTATTGCAAATCCTTTTATAGGGCCTGTTCCGTAAGCATATAGCACTATAGCGGCAAAAAGTGTAGTTATATTTGCATCAAGAATAGCACTCATTGCATTATTGTAGCCTTTTTCAATTGCATTAGAAATAGAACTTCCTTGACGAAATAACTCTCTCATTCTTTCATTAATAATAACATTAGCATCAACGGCCATACCTACAGTAAGCACAATTCCAGCCATTCCAGGAAGTGTAAGAGTTGCACCAAAAAGTGCCATTACAGACAAAACTATAAACAGATTTGCTATCAAAGCAGTATTTGCAATAACTCCAGCAAGACCATAATAAATTACCATAAAAATGACTACTATCAAAAATCCTAAAGACAAAGCAAGTGTACTAGCTTTTATGCTATCGGCTCCCAAGCTTGGTCCTACACTTCTTTTTTCCAATAGTTCCACAGGAGCTAAGAGTGCCCCACTTCTAAGAGCTATAGCAATATCGCTAGCTTCTTCTACACTAAATCCACCACTTATTTGTCCACTTCCTCCACCAATTCTTTCACGAATTACTGGAGCAGAATATACTCTATTGTCAAGAACAATTGCTAAGTGAGTACCTATATTTTTGCCAGTAAAATCACCAAAAATTTTAGCACCCTCAGAGTTAAGAGAAAAATTTATAACAGCTTGATTCATTTGATCAAAACCAACTTTAGCATCTGTTAGCATATTTCCATCAAGCAAGGGAACTTCTTTAAGAAGATGTTTGCGTCCCGTAACTTTTGCATCTTCTAAAATAACATCTCCATATTCGGCGGCTTCTTCGTTACTCATTTCATACACACGATCATTTCTTAGTTCATCTACAGTCATCATTTGAAGATGTGCTGGTTTTGCTATGAGTTCACGAGCTCTTTGCTCATCTTCGCTAGTTTTAATGCCAGGGAGTTCTACAAGTATTTTATCTTTACCCTGTCTAGCTACATTTGGCTCTGCTAATCCGAACTGATCAAGTCTGTTTCTAATAGTTTCAACTGCTTGATTTATTGCATACTGTTTTGTAGCCTCTTTTTCAAGCTCATCGAGAGAGAGATTGTAGTTAAGTTTATCTTTTTTTAAAACAATTCCAGGGATTTTATTTATCATTTCATCAAGATTTTTCTCTTCATCTTGATCCAGTAAAATTAGAGTTATACTGTTATTTTTTATTTTTAAACTATCTATTATAATATCATTATCGTTAGTGAAAAATTTAACACTTGATGCTATTGATTTGATTTTTGATTTTATTGCTTCATCTGTTTTAACTCCTAAAAGCATATAAAGTCCCCCTTGAAGATCAAGTCCAAGGGAAATTTTAGCACCTTTTTCTGTTTGTAGGAGTGTCGGTATCGACAAACCTACACCAAAAATAATTGCAATGAAAAAAATCACCAATCGGTAATTTAATCCACTTTTACTCATTAGCACTCTTTTCAATTTTTCTAGCTACATACTCTTTTGAGAGTTTAACAACCGTCTCATCATTAAGTTTAACTTTGATAAAATCGTCTTCAGGTTTCACAACCTCACAGATTAAACCACCGTTTGTAACAATTTTGTCGCCTTTTTTTAAAGCGCCTGTCATCTCCTTGTGTCTTTTAGCCTGCTTTTGTTGCGGTCTAATAACCAAGAAATAAAAAATCGCAAAAAGAACGATTAATGGAAGTAAAGAAGCAAATATATTTGAGCTACCTTGCATACGAATCCTTTAAAAAAAAATTTTCAAGAGATTATTTTAGCACTTTTTTTATAATAAAAGGCTTTTTTATAGCTTTTTGTCTTAGTTTTTTTATATATCTCGCATATTTTGATCTACATGTAAAAGCTTTAGATACTATTTTAGCTATTGTTGGTTTTTATTTACTACTTACATGTAAAAAAGAGTCTCTTCCTTGGGTGGGTTTTTTCATAGGCATATTGTGGTTTTATTGGATTAGTTTTAGTTTTAGGTATTATGATTTAGCTTACCTCATTCCTCTTGTTATAATTGGTGTTGGATCTATCTATTCTCTATCTTTTTGGATTATAGGAATCGTTGGAAAACTACCAGAAATTAGAGCTGTTTTAATGTTTGCATTTGTTTTTTTTAAACCTTTTGGATTTAACTGGTTTAAGCCCGAACTCATTTTTATTAACTCCTATTTTTCTACAAATATCTATTTTTATGGACTATTTTTAAGTGTTTTAATTTTGATTATTAGACTTAAAAAATGGTGGAAATTAGCTGGAGTTATGCTTTTAATAAGTTTAATGTTTTTCAACAAACCCACATACATGCATCTGCCAAAACTAGATATTGCAATTCCTATTACAAATTTAGACCAAAATAAAAAATGGAAACAAGAGTATCAAAATGAGATAGTTGAAAATAATTTTTCTCTTATAAAAGAAGCAATTAAAACAAAAAAAGATTTGATTATACTACATGAAAGTGCTTTTCCACTCTATCTTAATCTTAATATAGAGATTTTAAATAGATTAAAAAAACTCTCCTATGATATAACAATAGTTACAGGAGCTTTACGAAAAACTAATCATCAAATTTTTAACTCCTCCTATATTTTTCAAAATGGAGAATTTAAAATAGCAGACAAAGTAGTACTAGTTCCATTTGGAGAGACAATTCCACTCCCAAAATGGGCATCTGAACTAGTAAATAATATTTTTTTCAATGGTGCTAGTGACTACAAACATGCTGATAATGTTTTTGATTTTAATATAGAAAATTACAGCTTTAGAAGTGCAATATGCTATGAATCAACAACAGATAAACTCTATGAAAATAATCCAAAATTTATGATAGCAATTAGCAACAACTCTTGGTTTACACCTTCAATTGAACCAATTTTGCAAAATCTACTTTTAAGACTTTATGCAAAAAAACATAAAACCATTATTTATCACAGCGCAAATGATGGAATAAGCGGAGTGATAACACCTTACTAAATATTTAAGAACATTTTGTTATAATATATTTATGTTTTATACAAATTACTTAACACTATTAAAAAGATTTTTATTTATACTGTCTTTTTTTGTTTTTTTTAGAGCGGTTTTTTATTTTTATAATTTTGATTATTTTCGTACTTTCCATTTTTCAGAGGCACTTTTTGCTTATGTTTATGGAATTCGTTTTGATATTGCTGCTGTTTTAATTATAAATTCAATTTTTATTTTGGGTTCTCTTGTCCCAATAACTAACAGTCGTTATCAACTTTTTTTAAAAATTATATTTGTATTTTTAAATTCAATTTTTTTAGGTGTGTTACTTATAGATTTAGAATTGTTTATTTTTCTTGGTAAAAAAATGACTTTTGATATTTTTGGAATTAAAAACGATATAATTACTCAATCGCTCCAATTAGTAACAAATTACTGGTATTTATGTATAGTTGCTCTATTGAATACCGTTTTACTATGGAAGTACTACCCACAATGTAAAATAACTTTACTTCCTAAACATAAAATTAAATGGTACACAGCTACTGTTTTTGGGGTTATAATTATTGCTTTAACTATTATTGGAATTAGAGGGTCCATTCAAACAAGACCTATGAGTACTAAAAGTGCATTTATACATGATTCACATGAACTTGGTAATTTATCGCTTAATGCCGCATATTCGATACTCAGATTTGCTGGAAAAAATCAAGCAGTCATCAAAAAGAGCTATTTTCAAACCGATGATGAGGCAAAACATGTTATTTTAAAAAGTAGAACTTTTAACTTGTCCAATGAAGTAAATTATGGTAAACAAAATGTTATTGTTATAATTTTAGAGAGTTTTTCTCAAGAGTATGTTGATAATGGATATACTCCATTTCTATCATCACTAAGTAAAAAATCTCTATATTTTAATGATAATTTTGCAAATGGAAGAAGATCTATTGAAGTTCTTCCTTCAATAATGGCAGGATTTCCATCTATACTGGAAGAACCCATTCAAGGATCTCGATACCAGACAAATAAATTTTATGCACTTCCAAAAATATTAAAAGAGAACGGTTATCAAACTTCTTTTTTCCACGGAGGAGAACTAGGAACCATGGAATTCGATACCTTTAGTTATTCAGTAGGATTTGAAAAATATTTTTCAATGAATGATTATCCACATAAAGAGCATTTTGATAAAGTTTGGGGAATTTATGACCATAACTATTTGTCTTTTTTTGCAGATAATTTAGACAATCAAAAAGAACCTTTTTTCTCTAGTGTTTTTACCTTAAGTTCTCATCATCCATACTCAATTCCACTTGAGTTTATAGATAAATTTCCTGTAGGAAATTTAGAAATTATTGAAAGTGTTGGTTATGCAGACTACTCTTTAAGAGAGTTTTTTAAAAAAATAGAGACAAAAGATTGGTTTAATAATACTCTATTTGTTATAACAGGAGATCATACACAAAAACTAGAGACAAAAAAGTATAATAATACTGTTGGACGATACAAAGTCCCTCTTATTTTTTATCATCCATCAATTGATCTTACTATTTTTAATAGTGATAGAATAACACAACATGCAGATATTTTAGCAAGTGTATTAGATTTTTTGGGACTAAATCATGATAAAAAATTACTATATGGCAGTTCTGTGTTTTCTAATAAAGAGTCTCAAGCAATTATTTTTCTAAATGGTCGCTATTTTTATTATAAAAAACCTTATATACTAACTTATGACAAAATTGATGCTAAATTATTTCACTACTCTAATAATTTATCAGAAATTGAAAACAATGTGGATGAAAATATTAAAACAGAGATGCTAAAAGAGCTTAAGGCATATATACAATATACACATAATGGATTAATAAATAATCGAATCTATGATTAACCATTTTGATAAGTTTTGGATCTAATTTTATAGTCAATTTCATTAAGTGAAGATTACACAAAATTTAGTTAAAATAGTAACTTTTAAAAATATTAAGATTAGGAATAAACCTTGAGAAGTCATTATTGTACAGATTTAAGTGAAAAAAACATAGGTGAAAAAGTAGAGCTTTGTGGTTGGAGTAACAATGATAGAGATCATGGTGGAATTATATTTATAGACCTTCGTGACAAGAGTGGATTAGTTCAACTTGTATGTGATCCAGCCGACAGCAAGCATGCACACAAAATAGCAAATTGTGTTAGAGATGAATTTGTTTTAAGAGCTAAAGGAACTGTAAGAGCAAGAGGAGAAAAACTAGAAAACCCTAAACTAAAAACAGGAAAAATAGAAATTATAGTAGATGAGCTAATAGTAGAAAATATTAGTGAACCAGTTCCTTTTGTTGTTGGTGACAATAAAGTAGGAGAAGATATTAAGCTAAAATATAGATTTTTAGATTTAAGAAATACAAAATCTTATGAAATTTTTAAGCTAAGAAGTAAAGTAACAATGGCTACAAGAAATTTTTTTGATAAGCAAGGTTTTTTAGAAGTAGAGACTCCAATTTTAACAAAATCTACTCCTGAAGGGGCAAGAGATTATCTTGTTCCAAGTCGCATTCATAACGGAGATTTTTTTGCTCTTCCTCAATCTCCACAACTTTTTAAACAACTTCTTATGTGTTCTGGATTTGATAGATATTTTCAAATTGCAAAGTGTTTTAGAGATGAAGATTTAAGAGCAGATAGGCAACCAGAATTTACACAAATTGATGTAGAGATGAGTTTTTGCGATCAAGAACAAATTCTTAAAACTACCGAAGACTTACTTATAGATATTTTTAAAGTTGCAGGTCATAAAATTCATGCCCCATTCAACCGTATTCGCTACAAAGATGCTATGGAGAAGTATGGGTCAGATAAACCAGATCTTCGATACGATCTTAGCATGGTTGATGTAATTGATGTATTTAGTAATTGTGAAAATGAGATTTTTAGCAGTATTGCAAAAGACAAAAAGAGAAACAGAATAAAAGCCCTCAAAGTTCCAAATGGAGATAATATTTTTTCAAAAAGACAAATGAAAAGTTTTGAAGATTATGTAAAAAAATTTGGAGCAAGTGGACTTGGATATTTTCAAATGAAAGAAGATGGGCTAAAAGGACCTCTTACGAAATTTTTTAGTGAAACTGATTTAAAAAATATTGTAAAAATTAGTAAACTTGAAACTGGAGATGTTGTATTTTTTGGTGCAGGAGAAAAAAATCTTGTATTAGATTATATGGGAAGATTTAGAATTTATCTTGCAGAACTAATGGATATTATTCCTAAAGATGTTTTTGAATTTGTATGGGTTGTAGATTTTGACATGTTTGAGATATCAAATGATAATGTAAAAGCTCTTCATCATCCATTTACTCAACCCAAAGATATCAATACTCCAATAGAAGACATGGAGAGTATAGCTTATGATATTGTTCTTAATGGAACCGAACTCGGTGGTGGTAGTATAAGAATTCATAAAAAAGAGATACAAGAAAAAGTATTTAAACTTCTAAAAATTAGCAAAGAAGAAGCGGATATAAAATTTGGATTCTTGCTTGATGCTCTAAAATTTGGTGCGCCTCCTCATGGCGGAATTGCTATTGGATTAGACAGACTTATAATGTTATTGACAAACTCTGAATCTATTCGTGATGTTATAACATTCCCTAAAACACAAAGAGCACAATGCCTTTTAACACAAGCTCCCAATAGCGTCGATGATGAACAATTGAAAGATTTAGGAATAAGACTTAAAGAGAAAATAAAAATATAATGAAATCACTATTTCTTATTATTGGAGCACCGGGGAGTGGAAAAACTACAAATGCACAAACAATTGCTAAAGAGAATAAAAACATAGGTCATTACTCAACAGGTGAACTACTTCGCACAGAAGTTGCAAGTGGAAGCAAACTTGGTAAGGTAATAGACAAATGTATAAGTGTGGGTGAACTTGTTCCTATTCAAGTTGCACTTGATACTATCATTAAAGCTATAAACAACTCTACATGTAACACTATTTTAATAGATGGCTATCCAAGAAGTAATGAGCAGATGATGGGTCTTGATACTGTTTTAAAAAATGAAAAAACAATAACTCTAAAATCTGTAATGGAAGTAGTGGTTAGTGAGCAAACTGCCATGAATAGAGTTCTTGGACGAAATCGTGGCAAAGATGATAATGTAGAAATTTTTAAAAACCGCATGAAAGTTTATACTCAACCACTAAAAGATATACAAGATTTTTATAACTCTAAAAATCTACTATTTAAAATAAGTGGTGAAGGCTCTATAGAAACTATTGTAGATGAGATGACAAAATATATCGCACTTCATAAAAATTAAAATAACTCTTCAAATTAGCCCCTATTTTGCAAGCATAAGGAGCTATAAATGAAGTTTATTGTATAATTTATCGATTTTAACTTTTAGATATAAAGGTACAATATGGCTAACAAAAGAGTATTGGTAAAGTTTTCAGGAGAAGCCTTAGCTGGTGAGAGTGGTTTTGGTATAGATACATCTATATTGAAGTTTATAGCAGATGAGATAAAAACATTAGTAAATAGTGGTATTGAAGTTGGTATTGTTATTGGTGGCGGTAATATTATTCGTGGTGTGAGTGCAGCAAGAGATGGGATTATCAAAAGAACAAGTGGTGATTATATGGGAATGCTTTCCACTGTTATTAATTCTGTTGCAATGCAAGAAGCACTAGAGCATGTGGGCATGGAAGTTAGAGTTCAAAGTGCTATTAAAATGGAAGCAATTTGTGAAACTTTTATAGTTAGACGTGCTCAGCGTCATTTGCAAAAAGGAAGAATTGTAATTTTTGCAGCGGGGACTGGAAATCCATATTTTACAACAGATACAGCGGCCACATTAAGAGCTATTGAAATTGGTGCTGATATGATTTTAAAAGCAACCAAAGTTGATGGAGTTTACGATAAAGATCCTAAAAAATTTTTAGATGCACAAAAACTCAATGAATTAACCTATGATAGAGCAATGAACGACAATATAAAAGTCATGGATGATACTGCTATAGCATTAGCAAAAGATAATAATTTACCAATAGTAGTTTGCAATATGTTTGTAAAAAATAATCTTTTAGAGATAATAAACGGTGATTATGCAAAGTGCTCAATAGTAAAAAAAAAGAAATTAAATAAAAATTAGGAATAAAAATGAGAACAGAAAAAATAACAGCAAAAGCTTTGAAATTTTTAGATGACGATAGGTATAAATTAGCACTATTGGTAGCAAAACGTGCAGAACAACTAGCTAATGGGGCAGATATATTGATTAAAAAAGAGGATGCAAATAGTAAATTTACAGATATTGCACTATTAGAGATTGCCGAAGGGAAAGTATCTATTGAGTCTTTTTTAGATAAAAAAGAGTAAGTTAAGTAGTTATGAATCGGCTAATAGAGAGAGTTAAGACATGCAAAGATACAGACGAGGCAATAGAGTTTCTTTATGAGTTTATTCAACGTAGTGAACTTATAGAAAAAGCGCTTTTTTTTACACAAAAAAAACACAAAGGACAGTTTAGAAAAAGTGGGGAAGATTATGTCATTCACCCTATATTGGTTTCTGTTTTTGTAGCTTATTTTGGTGGCAATGAAAATATGATTATTGCTAGTCTTTTACATGATGTTGTAGAAGATACTTGTTGCTCTGTTAATGAGATATCTGATCAATTTAATCCAGAAGTTGCTCATTTGGTTGAGGGGCTAACCAAGATTAAAGAGATTCGTGATAGTGAACTTGTCTCTTCTGCTTTGAATTTTAGAAAAATGCTTTTAGCATCAATAAATGATATTAGAGTTTTAGTAATAAAACTTTGTGATAGACTTCATAACATGTTGACACTCGATTCTCTTAGCATGTCAAAGCGTAAACGCATAAGTGAAGAGACTATTGTTGTTTATGAGCCAATCGCACATAGACTTGGCATCTCTTCAATTAAAAACAAATTAGAAGATTTAAGTTTTAAATATGTCTTACCAAATGAGTATAAAAAAATAGATACTTACATACATGAAAACTTGCAACAATTACAACTAAGGCTTAACCATTTTACATCAGAAACAAAAGTATTGATGTTAAAAAATGGTTTCCTTGAGAGTGATTTTACTATAGAAAGACGAGTAAAACATTACTACTCTATTTATTTGAAAATGCAGAGAAAAGGGTTATCTATAGAAGAAGTTCTTGATATGCTAGCAATTCGTGTTATAGTTAATGAACCTATTGATTGTTATCGTGTTTTAGGCATAATTCATCAAAATTTTAATCCTATTATTTCAAGATTTAAAGATTATATAGCAATTCCTAAAGAGAATGGGTATCAAACAATTCATACAACTGTTTTTAATAATAAATCAATTATAGAGTCGCAAATAAGAACAAAAGATATGCATAAAACTGCTGAGTTTGGAGTAGCAGCTCATTGGAAATATAAAAGTGGTGGACTAAATCCAAAACTAGAGTGGCTCAATGATTTTAAAGACCAAGATGATAGTAGCGAAGATATAGAAGAGTTTTATGAGATAGCAAAAGATAATTTATATAGTGAAGATATATCTGTTTTTTCTCCCAAAGGAGATATTTTTACACTTCCTCGTGGTGCAACTGTTTTAGATTTTGCTTATGAAGTTCATACAGAAGTTGGAATTTATGCAAAAGAGGCATATGTAAATAGGCAAAGAACTCCATTTTTAACTGAATTAAGCAATGGAGATATTGTAAACATTGTTATTTCAAAAAAACAGAATTTTAGATGTAGTTGGCTAAATAGTATAAAAACAGGAAAGGCAAAAAATGCTATAGCAGTTCATTGTCGTCAAAAAATGAGAGATATAAATGATAAAATAGCAATAGATATACTTACGTCTGTTTTTAATGTAAGAGAAAAAAGAGTAAAAAATTGGCTAGAAAAAGAGAATATAGCAAACAAAGTCTATAAAATAGCTACAGATTCTATCTATTTTAAAAACATAGTCAATACACTTAAAAAGTATCCAAAAGGTGATAAGATTTTGTTTCCATTTTTTAATAAAAACAAATATGATATTAAAAAACAAAAATTTGACAATATAGTAATTTACTCAAACCAAAATGTTTCAAATATATTGTTTGACTATTGTTGCCATCCTAAGCGTGGAGACGATATTATAGGTTTTAGAAAAGCCAATAATGTTATTGTTCACCATAAATTTTGTGAAAGAGGTTCTGTACTTATGGATCAAAAAGAGCAGATGATATTTGTAAAATGGACAAGAGAAGCACCTCAAAGATATAACTTAATAGTTAGCTTAGAAAACGAAAGAGGTTCTTTAGCAGTTTTTTTGCATTATTTGGCTAAAATGCAAATTGATCTTATAGCGATAGAGTTAGGAAAATCAGAGGAAGGTCATTCTGATTACTTTAAAATAACATTAGAATTACCCGATAAGAATATAGAATTAGTAAGAAAAAAATTAAAAGAAAAATATAAAGTAATAGATTTTGTATCAACAAATGATGTATATAAATAGAAAGAAAAAAAATGATAACTAAGGCAATAGAAGATATAAAACGTGGTATTGCTGAAGCCATAGATATGGAGAGAATAGAAGTACTTGTAAAAGAGTATTTTAAAAATGGTAAACACTACTATGTCAAAGCTGGATTTGATCCAACTTCACCAGATTTGCATTTAGGACATACTGTTTTACTGCAAAAAATGGCAGTTTTGCAAAAATATGGCGCTATTGTCCAGTTTATAATAGGAGATTTTACTGGTATGGTTGGTGATCCAACTGGAAAAAATGAAACCAGAAAAAAACTTAGTAGAGAAATGGTTTTAAAAAATGCACAAAGCTATAAGGAGCAAGTTTTTAAAGTATTAGATTCAAAAAAAACAGAGGTAGTATTTAATTCAACTTGGCTAAATAAGCTAGGTGCAAATGGACTCATAGAGCTTACCGAAACTTTTAATGTAGCTCGCATGTTAGAGCGTGAAGATTTTGCTAAAAGGTTTAAATCACAAACATCTATCTCTATAAGTGAATTTATATATCCACTTCTTCAAGGTTACGATAGTGTTGCTATGAAGAGTGATATAGAGATGGGTGGAACTGACCAAAAATTTAATCTTCTCATGGGAAGGCAACTACAGCGTACATACAATTTGGGCAAAGAGCAAGCTATTATCATGATGCCTCTTTTAGAGGGTATTGATGGAGTTAATAAAATGAGTAAGTCTTTAAACAACTATATTGGTGTTACCGATAAAGCAAGCGACATGTTTGGTAAAGTATTAAGTATTAACGATGATTTAATGTGGCGATATTATGAGCTTTTAAGTTCTCTTAGCATGAACGATATTACTACATGTAAAGAAAATGTAGCTAACGGCAAGTTGCATCCAAAAGTAGCAAAAGAGAATTTAGCTATAGAGTTAGTAGCAAGATACCATAATGAAAAAGAAGCGAATAAAGCAAAAGATGAGTTTAATAATGTTCATAAAAAAAATGAGCTACCATCTAATATAGAGGAGTTTAGTATAGTTGGTTCTATTTGGATTGCAAAAGCAATGGTTGAGTGCAAGATGTCTCCATCAACTTCACAGTCACGACGTGATATAAAACAAGGTGGAGTAAAAATAAATAAAGAAAAAGTAAGTGATGAACAATTACAACTACAAATAGGTGAGTATATACTTCAGGTTGGAAAAAGAAAATTTACTAAGTTAAGGGTAATATAATGTCATTTAAATCATTAAAAATAGGCAAATATACAATAAAGTATCCAATATTTCAAGGCGGTATGGGACTTGGAATTAGTTGGGACAGATTAGCGGGACATGTAAGCAAAGAGGGTGGACTTGGAGTTATAAGTTCTGTTGGAACTGGATACTATAAAAATTGTAAATATAGTGAAAAAAATATAAATTCAAGACCTCTACACTCTGAAAATTTCTATTGCTCAAAAGCTCTTAAAGCTATTATAGAAAATACAAGAAAAATTGCTAATGGCAACCCAGTGGCAGTAAATATACTACATGCCAGTAACGATTATGAGAGAATTGTAAAAGATGCATGTGCTGCTGGAATTGATATTATTATAACTGGTGCTGGACTTCCAACAAATATGCCAGAGTTTACTAAAAATTATCCAGATGTAGCGCTTGTGCCTATTGTGTCATCCGCAAAAGCTCTTAAAATAATCTGTAAAAGATGGACAAAAAGATACAATAGACTTCCAGATGCTATTGTAGTTGAAGGACCACTAAGTGGAGGACACCAAGGGTTTACTTACGAACAGTGCGAACAAGATGAGTATAAGCTAGAAAATTTGATAAAACCTATCAAAGAAGAGATAAAAAATTGGGGAGATTTTCCTCTAATTGCGGCTGGTGGCATTTGGGATAAAAAAGATATAGAATCTATGATGGAACTTGGTGCAGATGGTGTTCAGATGGGAACACGTTTTATTGGAACGCATGAGTGCGATGCAGATAAAAATTTTAAAGAAATTATTCTCTCTTCAACAAAAGAGACAATACAGCTTTTTAAATCTCCTGTTGGTTATCCAGCTCGTGGAGTAAAAACTAATTTAATAGAATTAGTCAATAAAAAAGTAGGACCATCAATAAAATGTATAAGCAACTGTGTTGCTCCATGCAAGCGTGGTATTGAAGCAAAAGAGGTTGGTTATTGTATAGCCGATAGTCTTTCAGATGCATATTTAGGAAAAAAAGAGACCGGATTATTTTTTACTGGAGCAAATGGCTATAAATTAAATGAGATAATAAGCGTTAAGAAATTAATTAACAAGTTGATCAATGGCGAAAATAACTAAATTAATATTTTTTATTTTTCTTATCTGTAGTCCACTTATGGGAGCTACAGACTATACAAAAGAGTTGTTGTTGTATGACAAAAAAATATTAACTTCAAACAGTGATGAACTCTTGCGTGTTCATCATGCTTTAAAAAGTATCTATATTCGCTCTATCGTTAATAATGATATGATTTTAAAAAAAGAGACACTAAAAAGACTTGTAAAAACTTCTAATATACTTAGACTTGACTCATCGGGATACACTAAAGAGTTAGCTACTATGCAAAAAAAAAATAAACAAAAAACTCCTACAATAAAAAAAGAAAAAGAGGTTCAACCTAAGAAAAAAGTTATAGCAACTGTAAAAAAAATTAATAAAGTTAATAAAGATTTGCCAATTTTAAAAACTATTCTAGATAAAGGCGATAGATTGGTTCTTAGTTTTGATAAAAATATTACAAGTAAAGATGTAAAATCTTTTAAATTAAAAAATAAAAATAATTTTAGAGAAGTGTTTGATATAAAAGCTATAATACTAGTTGATCCTCAAATAAAAACCCCCAAAGCACTCGATAGCCTAAGAGTAGCTCAATATAATGATAAAACATTAAGAGTAGTTTTGCAATCTAGTTCAATTATAAAATCAAAAATAGCTACTAGAGGAACTAATGTAGATATATTTTATAATTCAAATAAAAATATTAAAAATAACATAAAAACTGAAGTAATTCAAGAAAAGATTGCAAAATCGCCCTCTTTAAATAAAATAATAGTTATTGATGCTGGACATGGCGGTAAAGATCCCGGAGCAATTGGCAATAAGAAAAAATTTGAAAAACATGCTGTTCTTCAAATTAGTCTTCGTACAGGTAAAATATTGCAAAAAAGAGGTTATAAAGTTTATTACACAAGAACAGCAGATAAATTTATTAGATTAAGAGATAGAACTGGATATGCAAACAAAAAGAAAGCTGACCTATTTTTATCTATACATGCGAATGCTTCAAAGAAAAAATCATTTCATGGTGTTGAAACATTTTTTCTTTCACCAGCAAGAAGTCAAAGAAGTAAAGATGCAGCAGCAAAAGAGAATCAAGCAGATATACAAGATATGAATTACTTTTCAAAGCAGACTTTTTTAAATGTTTTCAATAGAGCAAAAATAATCTCTGCAAACAAACTTGCTCTTGATGTTCAACAAGGTATGCTAAATAGTATCAAAAGTAAGTATGGTGGAGTTAGAGATGGTGGAGTTAGAGAAGCTCCTTTTTGGGTTCTTGTTGGTGCGCAAATGCCAGCTATTCTTATAGAAGCGGGCTATATATCAAATAAAACTGAAAGAAAAAGGATTTTTAACTCTCATTATCAAAATTTATTAGCAAATGGAATCGCTGATGGTATAGATAGTTATTTTATTAAAAATGAGTAGTGATGGCACTATAATAAATTCTATGATTAATGTTAAATAATATATTGAACCTAAAAGTTTAATAAAAAAAAGAGGGCTATTATGGTAAGTATTCCTAGTTTAAATTACAATTCGGCAATGAGTAGTGTTATAAATATTAAGACAAAATATCCTGCAAAATTTCAAGCATTGGCAAATCAGTATGAAAAAGAAGGAAATGTAGAACAACAAAAAAGATACGAAAATGCTATTATACAAATGCAAGAAGAAATTCTTCCCAAAATGGAGCAACGTGCCAAATATTGGGCAAAGGTAGCTGGCATTCCTGCAGGAAAATTTGGACAAATTTTATCTCCCGAAGAGGTAAAATTTTATGAAAAAGACCGCTCAGGTGGAGTAGCTGGTTTTCCTGATAAATTATTTCCTAAAGAACTTGGCTTAAACCAATATATCTAAAACTAGCTATTTTTTTTAATTGAATTTGCAAGTGGTTTAGGATTGTTTATTTTGCTTTTTTTGGAATTTTCTTTTGTAAATTTAATTAGATTTTCAGTAGTAATAACAAATTCTGGTAATTTTTTTAAACATTTTTGAAAAACAATATTAGTAGCATATGCATCGGAATATGCACGATGGTGTTGTTTTACTTCAATTCCAAACTCTTTTATGAGATGGGCTAATCCATATTTCTCTAATTTTATTGTTTTTTTTGCTAAATCAATACTGCAAATTTTTCTATTCAACAGAGGGGCAAAACCAGCTTTTTTCATAGAATAAGAGATAAAATTATAATCAAAACTAACATTATGAGCAACGAATATAGCATCTTTTAGAAAAAGGCGAAATTGTTTTAAAGAAATTTTTAAAGATGTAGCATTTTTTAGATCTTCCAAAGTTATTTTAGTAAGATATATAATATTTTCTGGTATTTCATCAGCTTTTACAAGAGTCTCAAATGTATCTATAACTTTACCATTTTGAACCATTAATGCACCAATTTCTATTATTTGTGAATTTTCTGGCTTACTTCCATTGGTCTCAATATCTACTATGCAAAACTTTTGATTTTCCAATAAAGTAAATGTAGTCTCTAAAGCTAATTTTTTGTTTGATAACTCTACCAATGGTAAACCTAAAGCTTTCATATTTTCAACACTTTTATTTAAAAAATTAAAATCATAATTTCCAAGTTCTCTTGTATTTTTAAAAATTTCTCTACATTCGCAAAAAGATTGTGGCTCTTTTTTCATCCTAAGTATTAACCTATCTAAGTTTTTCAACTTTTAACTCTTTTTATAAAATCAAACATTTTTTTTCTATCTTTTTTGCCTTTGTACTCTTCCACTCCACTACTAACATCGAGCCCATAAAATCCTAAAGTTTTTACTTCTTCAACACTCTTGCATGTAAGCCCGCCTGCAAGTATAATTTTAGAACAATCTACACCTTCAAACCAAGACATGTCTACTCTCTTGCCTTCTCCTCCATAACTTTCAACAAATGCATCAACTATTATGTATCTGTTTTTATGCCTAGTTATATCTTCTTTACATGTGGCTCTAATCACTTGAAGATGTGGTAGTTTTAAGCCCAGCAATAAAGACTTATCGGCTTCAAAATGAATTTGAGCGAGACTCATACTAGCTTCTTTACATGTAGTATTTATATCTTCACATGTAGAGTTTACAAACAGACCCACTCTCTCTACAAAAGGAGGGAGTTTTTTAACTATAGATAAGGCACTGCTTGGAGTTATGTAACGAGGTGATTTTTCATAAAAAACAAATCCCAAAGCATCCACTCCAGCCTTGACGGCTACTAATGCATCTTCAATATTTGTTATGCCACATATCTTAACTCTAGTCATGCTATTTTAGATTACTTAATGCATATCTATATGATGGATTAGAAAATACATAGTTACCCGAAACCACAATATCAACTCCTGCATGTTTTAACTCTTTTACATTATTATTATTTACTCCACCATCAACTTCTATGAGAGTTTTTAAACCTTTTTTATTTATCATAGTCTTTAGTTTTCTTGCTTTTTCTATTACCGAAGGTATAAATTTTTGTCCACTAAAACCGGGGTTTACACTCATAAGAAGAACCATATCTAAATCTTCTAAAAGATAGTCTAGAATTTCAAGTGGAGTATGAATATTTAAAGCAATAGCTGGTTTTATATTATAGTCTTTTATTTTTTGTATAAGTCTATGAGGATGCTTCTCCTCTTCAATATGAAACGAAATATACTCAGGTTCAAACATAGCAAATAGATCTACAAAAAAAGTATTATTTTGCACCATAAGATGAATATCTAACGGTTTTGTAGCAACTTTTGCAACCGATTTAACAACTACGGGTCCTATTGTGTGATTAGGAACAAAATGCCCATCCATTACATCAACATGTATAAAATCACAACCTGCATTGCAAATTGCTCTTATCTCTTCATTTAGTCTACCGAAATCTGCTGATAATATACTTGGTGAAATTTTCATTTTTATCCTTAAAATTATTTAGTCAAAAATAGTGTCAAATCAAGACCATTTATATCAAAATCAACTTGTGCTCCACTACAATTTCTTTGTGATTTCATAATACTTTCAACACTATTGAAAGTTCTAGGCATTGTTATATTCGATCTTATGCCTTGTTTGTATAGTTGTTGAGAAATATTCTCACTTATAATATAAACAAGTTCACCTAATGCATCTAAAGTATCTTCATAGCTACAATTATTATCAAGGAGCATTTTACAAGCATCTTTTGCAATATTATAGTCAAATGATAAAATTAAAATACAATCTAAGCTACCATAAAAACCTATTAATACACTTATAATTTTATTATTTTTATTTAACTTTAACTCTTGAATTTGAATAAGTTTTTTTTCAACACTATGTCCAGAAAAAACTTCAATTGTTTTTATCACTTCTTTAGTAATAGTTGGCAATATTGAGATAAGCTTTTTTGTTACTGTAGAACCGTCTCTTATAATACTAGAGTTTGCATGTACCTCTTTTATTATTTCACTATCATCAAAAAAATCTTTTATAGTAAGGTAGACCAATACTCCTGCATCCTCTAAATCATGAATTTGTTTTTTTGTTGTATCTATATTCTTTAGTCCACTTGCAATAACAGAAGCACCATGTTCTGCACTTTTTATAGAAAATTTTGAGATAAGATCTATGCCATAAATATTTATAGATGACACTTCACTTAAATCGAATAAAAATATTTTAAACCCGACTTTTAGTAAATTATTATGATAAACAGTATCAAAATTTTTTGCTTTTTTAGAATCTACCGAACCTTTTAGTGTGTATATTACAACATTATTTTTTATAGACACAGTTGTAGTTTTAATAATTTTTCCGAGATAAAAATTTTCTATAATAAATTCAGCATTATCTTTTTTTTCTAAAAAATCTTTTTTATTTTTTGCTAAAATTGGTAGAAATCCTCTTTCATATAACTTCATAGCCAATTGGTTTTTTTGCTCATTTTGATTAGCATTAATTAAAATCTTTTTTTTGTCTGCATTTTTTAGATTATCTCCAACAAAAAATGCAACTATTTCTGCAGTATCATAAAGAGAGAAATTAAGATTATTAGAAAACATTCTCAAAATAAGAGTATATTTTTTTATATCATAATCACAAAAACCAATATCAATTTCACATGTATTTCTAATCTTAATCAAAGATTCAATAAGTATGGAAATACCTCTTTTATTGAAAAAAACAACTTTTTTAAGAGATACAAATACACCTTCTAATAAAGAATTTTTTAGAAAATTAATATCAGAAAAAGATATAGTATTTAAGACATTCTCGGTATCTAAAAAACCTACTGGAGAAAATATAGCTAATTTATGTTTTACAACTGGTCTCATACTACTCTTTTTGAACAATTCTATAATCTTAATAATTATAAAAGTCCCTATTAAAATAGGCTATTATAGCTTTAATTTCATAAAATATTTATAAAATTTATGTTATACTAAAACTAACACAATGATTAAGTATATATTTTGTGTAACATTTAATAAAAAATTAAGGAAATTAATTATGGCAAGAAAATGTGCTATCACAGGCAAAGGTCCCATGAGTGGAAATAATGTAAGCCACGCTAAAAATAGAACGAAAAGAAAATTTTTTCCAAATTTAAAAACTGTAAAAGTTACTTTAGAAGATGGAACAACAAAAAGAATAAAAGTTGCAGTTTCAACACTTAGAACAATGAAAAAAAACGCTTAATTCATACTTTGTATATGACAAAGGGGCTTTAAGTGAGATCAATCAATAAGTTAAAAAAACTTTTGAATTGGTCGAAAAGATCACGACCTCATATAGATTTAAACACTGAGATATATCAGCAATTAAGACCATTTCGTTTACCTATTATACTTGTAGTTTTTATGATTATGATAGGAACTCTTGGTTATGTTATTATAGATGACTTTACTCTACTAGATGCAATATATCAAGCTGGGATTACCTTTACGACCGTAGGTTTTGGAGAAATTTCTCCTATTTCACCAGCGGGAAGAATATTTACTGTAACTCTCATAATATTAGGATTTGGTGTATTTTCCATGTCCATAGGTATACTAGTTGAGGTTCTAAATAGAGGTCATCTTATCAATACAATTAAGGAGAGGCGAATGTTGTACAAAATAGCTAGACTAAAAAATCATTTTGTTATTTGTCATCACAATGAAATTACAATAGAACTTTCTAAGCAATTTCGTGAGAATCATATACCTTTTGTTGTAATTGACCCAAGTGCCAATTTCTCTCAAATAGCAACACAGTATAAATACCCATGCTATATACAAGAAGATCCTCATACTGAATTAGCTCTTCAAAAATCGTATCTTTCAAGTGCAAAAGGTCTTATAACACTTAGTGAAAATACTGCGGACAATATTGCACAAATTGCATCAACAAGGCTTTATGAAAAAGAGATTGGTTTAAAAAGACCGTACTATATTATAACAAGTGCAAGTAGCGATAATGACATGATAAAACTTAAAAAACTTGGAGCCGATAGAGTAATTAGTGCAACAAAACTAATGGCCGAGAGACTTAGGGCCATGAGCCTTAGACCAGATATGGTAAATATGCTCGAAAGTCTTCTTTATAGAAAAGATGCTCCAATAAGCATGGAGGAAATTAAGATTCCAAATCACTCTTGGATGAGGTTTAAGAAACTAAAAGAAGCACGATTGAGAGATATAACAAATGTAAGTATAGTTGGAATTAAAGACTCTAAAGACAAGTTTATACCTATGCCTAAAGGAGATGTTTTAGTAGGAACGGATTCAAAGTTACTTGTTATAGGAACAGCAGAAAGCATAATAGCAACAAAAAGAATTATAAGAAAAAAACAAAAACCAGAAGAGTTGCGTTATGTTTAATATATTTCCTCTTAAAAATGGTCTTCAAAATGTAAAAGGATTCTTTTGTGGAGGAGTTAATGCGGGCATGAAACCTAATCTTAAAAATGATTTGGGTTTTATAAGAAGCAATGAATTGTGCGAGGTAAGTGCGGTTTTTACTAAAAATAGATTTAAAGCTGCACCAATTTATCATTTTTTAAACTATAAAAAAAACTTTAAAACTAATTTTATCTTACTCAATTCAAAAAATGCAAATGCTATGACAGGCAAAAAAGGTGTAAAAGATATAGATAGAATTTTTTCTACCCTAAAGAAAAAATTACCTTCACTTCATAACCCTATTATGAGTTCAACCGGAGTTATAGGATATAGACTACATGTAGATAAAATTTGTAAAGCATTCGATAAGTTTGATTTTAATTTAACTAATTCTAATGAAACTGCTTATTCAATAATGACAACTGATAGTTTTAAAAAAGAGTTATGTCTTAAAGTAGAACTAGAAAATGGAGATTTTTTTCATATAGCTGCCATTGCAAAAGGTGCGGGCATGATAAATCCCGCTATGGCAACTATGTTGTGTTTTATACTAACAGATGCAAATATAGAAAAAACTGACATGGACAAACTTTTAAAAAGCAGTACTAAGCAATCTTTTAATACTATTAGTGTTGATGGGGACACCTCTACGAATGATACAGTTATGTTAATTTCATCAGGCAAAAGTGGAGCTTATGATAAAATTGCTTTTAGTGAAGCCCTAAATTGTATAACAAAACATATAAGTCAAGAAATTTTAAGAGATGGCGAGGGATCAAGCAAAGTAGTCGCTTTTGAAGTTAAAAATGCACTCAATATTAAAGAAGCAAAAAAAGCAAGCAAAGCTTTAAGTAACTCTCTTTTAGTAAAAACTGCTCTTTTTGGAGAAGACCCAAATTGGGGAAGAATAGCTTCTACCATAGGAGCAAGTAAGGTTACATGTAAAGAGAAAAACTTAGTCATATCTTATGACAATATAGTAGTCTACTCAAAGCAAAAAGAAATTTTCAATAAAGAGAGAGAAGAAAAAGCATTCAAAGTAATGAAACAAGACTCGTTTAGAGTAACATGTAATTTAAATGCTGGAGAAAGTTCCTATACCTCCTATGGATGTGATTTAGGTTATGAGTATGTTAAAATAAATGCAGATTATAGAACATAATATTTAATTCACTTATACTTAATCAATTTTTTGTTATAATGAATTTTATTTATAAAAGGAAAAATAATGCTACACGAATATAGAGATATAATTTCTGTTATCAAAGTAAAAAATGCTCATTTTGCGAAGATTTTTGAAAAACATAATGATTTGGATCAACAAATAAAAAATATTGAAGAGGGTCGTGAACACATGGAGCAATTAGCTCTTGAGAAACTTAAAAAAGAGAAATTAAAATTAAAAGATGAAGCACATGCTATGATTATGGTATATAAAAAAGAAGAAGAATCAAAGTAAAATTTTTGGGACTTTAAACCAAGCCGTGTAAACCCACCAGTTTCTTTTTAACTAATTCTCATATTTTGACATAATTGATTAAAAAATATACTAATATTTTCTAAAAAAGTTATGTTTTATCGCTTTTTGAAACTTTTAAAACCAGCTTTGATTTATCTTTAACTCTACTTGAGGTTAAATGTTAAAATTTTATTTAGAGTTTAAATTTAGAAGAATAAATAAGTGCTAAACAAATTTAAATATTTATTTAGCACTTTCTTAGTAGAATAAAATAATTTATCAAAACTAGGCTAACATTTATGAAAAATTTGAAAAAAGTTTTAAAGAAATATAAAATTACAATGGATGAGTATAATAATATATTGAAAATTATGGGCAGAGAGCCTAATATGCTTGAAATTGGTATATTTTCGGCTATGTGGAGTGAGCACTGTTCATACAAATCGAGTAAAAAATACTTAAATGATTTTCCCACAAAGGCTTCATGGGTTATTCAAGGACCAGGTGAGAATGCTGGTGTTATTGATATTGGCGATGGCATGGCTGCTGTATTTAAGATGGAGAGTCACAATCATCCAAGCTTTATAGAGCCTTATCAAGGTGCTGCAACTGGTGTTGGTGGAATTTTAAGAGATATATTTACAATGGGTGCCCGTCCTGTAGCAAATATGAATGCTCTTCGTTTTGGTAATATAATAGGAGATAATGACATATCTAAATATCAAAGGTATTTGGTTCGTGGAGTTGTTGCTGGTATTGGTGATTATGGTAATTGCATGGGAGTTCCTACTATAGGCGGTGAAACATCATTTAATGAAAGTTATAATGGAAATATTCTTGTAAATGCTTTTACTCTTGGTTTGGCTAAAACAGATGAGATTTTTTATGGACTTGCTAAAGGTATTGGAAATCCTGTTGTTTATGTAGGAAGTAAAACAGGGCGTGATGGTCTTGGTGGGGCTGTTATGGCAAGCGATAGTTTTACAAAAGAGAACCAATCTTTAAGACCTACAGTTCAAGTGGGCGACCCATTTGCTGAAAAACTTCTTCTTGAAGCTTGTTTGGAACTTTTTAAATATGATTATATAGTTGGTATTCAAGACATGGGTGCAGCTGGTCTTACTTCAAGCTCGTTTGAGATGGCAGGGCGTAGCGGTAGCGGTATGATTATGAATTTAGATCGCATTCCTGCTAGAGAGGAAAACATGCAACCTTTTGAGTTTATGTTAAGTGAATCTCAAGAACGCATGTTAATTTGTGCTAAAAAAGGCTATGAAGATAAAGTAGTAGATATTTTTAGAAAGTGGGATTTAGATGCTGAAGTTATTGGTGAAGTAACAAATACTGGAAACATGGAGCTTTTTTGGCATAAGAAAAGAGTAGCAAATATTCCTATTTTACCTATCGCAAATGAAGCTCCTATTTATGATAGACCAGTATCTCGCCCAAAGTATTTAAATACAATAAGTTCTACTTCTATAGATGATTTAGGGAAAGTCAATAATCAAAAAGCTTTTGAAAAACTTTTTGATTCTATTGAAATTACCGATAAATCTTGGATTTTTGAGCAATACGATTCAATGGTTCAAACAAATACAATAAAAGCACCGGGAAGTCTTGATGCTAGTGTAATTAGGGTAAAAGAGAACGGAAAAGCTTTAGCAATGAGTAGTGATTGTAATCCTCGTTATAACTATATAGATCCTAAAAATGGTGCAGCTGCAGCAGTTATGAAAAGTGGTCGTGATGTTGCCATGAGTGGTGCAAGACCGCTAGCTATTACAGATTGTTTAAATTATGGAAATCCTGAAAATCCTGAAATTATGTGGCAGTTTGCCCAAGGATGTTATGGCATAAAAGAAGCTTGTACTAAGTTAAATACACCTGTAGTTAGTGGTAATGTATCGCTCTATAATGAAACAAACAAGGTTGGAATTTATCCAACTCCTACAATCGTAATGGTTGGATTAAATGATGATGCCAATAGAGTTCTTCCTAGTTCATTTCAAAAAGTTGGAGCTACTTTATATCTTGTAGGAGAAACTAAGAGTGAATTTGGCGGGAGTCTCTACATGAAAGAGTTGTTTGGAAAAGTAGAAGGCAAATTACCAAGTATAGATTATGAGCAAGAGTTGGCTTTGTGGGAGTTAATAATAGAAGCAAATAAAGCTGGTATTATCAATGCTACTAAAGATGTAAATGTTGGTGGTATTGTTATAGCTTTAGCTAAAATGTGTGTAGTTAGCGGTAAAGGTGTTACATGTAGTATTGAATTGACTAGTAGTAAAGATATATTTTCGGAGAGTTTTTCTCGTGCTATTGTTGAAGTTAATAATGAGGTTGTTTTTGAAAACATGGCAAAACAATTTGGCTTGAGCATAGCTAAAATAGGTCAAGTTGAAGAGAGTGGTTTTGCATGTAACGATATATTGGCCGATGTAGGAGCTATGAAAAATAGTTATTTCAATAAATTTCAAAAAGTTATGGAGCAAAATGGCTAATGCTTTGAAAAATAGCACTTTTATGGTGAAAATCAAAAAAATTAGAGATTCTAAGTGGTTCTCTAATCTTACAACTTCTATCATTATTTTTTATGCGTCTGTTTTAGGTTTTGAAACTATAGATTCTGTAGCAGAACCATTTGGAAGTCTGTTTTATAGTCTTGATTATGCAATAACTGTATATTTTGTAATAGAGTTATCTATAAAAATGGCTGCAGAAGATAAACTTGTAAATTTCTTTAAAAATGGTTGGAATCTTTTTGATTTTTTTATAGTATTAATCACTTTAATACCAATTGAAAATAGCTCATTTGCAGCCATAGCAAGACTTCTTAGAATTTTTAGAGTTCTTCGTCTTTTTACTGCCAGACCTGAATTAAAATCGATACTAGACATGTTAATAAAGGCTATTCCGTCTATTGTTGATATAGTTATATTGCTTTTTATTATATTTTATATTTACGCAATTATAGGAAGTTTTATATTTGCAGATATGCCTTCTGGTTTATGGGATAACTTTTTAGTAGCAATGCTGACACTTTTTAGAGTTTTTACTTTTGAAGATTGGACCGATGTAATGTATGAAACAATGGAGGTTTACTCTTGGTCTTGGATATATTTTGTAAGCTTTATCATCATAGCCGCTTTTGTCTTTTTTAATCTTTTTGTTGCAGTTATAATTGGTGAAATGCAAAAATTGCAAGATGAGAAGATGAAAGAAGAGATATATAAAGATAGCAAGAAATTAGATACTCTTTTAAAAGAGGTACAAGAGTTAAAAAAAATGGTTAAAAAAAACAAGAAACCCAATATATGAGATTTGTAGAAAACTCGGTATAATATTTAATCTAAATTAAGAAAAAATTGAATTAATAATTCATAGTATAAAAGAGATAAATAAATGAGGCTTTTAAAAAAAGAGGTTTTGGTACTTAAAAAAAAATTACATTCTCTTTCTAGTGAAGCTAAAATTTATCTATTTGGTTCTAGAGTAGACGACAATAAAAAGGGTGGCGATATTGATCTTTTAATTGTGTCTAAACAATTAACCAAGAAAGAGTTAAGATATTTAAGAATTGATTTTTTTAATCATTTTGGAGAACAAAAAATGGATATTTTACTTGATGATGGCTCTTTTGATGATATTTTTAATAAACTAATTTTTCAAAAAGCTATATTGTTATGATATACGAAAAACTAAAACAAGATAATATCTTGCTAAAAAAACAACTATCGTGGTTAAAAATTTCAACATGTCAATGTAAAAAAATAACTATAAAAAAAGAGTACACAGTTGAAGAGTTTGGTAATTTTGAGACTTTATGTAGCAGATATAGCAGAAGTATGGATTTTTTAATTAGAAAAATATTTAGAACATTAGATGAATTTGAATTTGAAAATCAAGGAACACTTGTAGATGTTATTAATAATGCACACAAGAGGGAGTTGTTTGAAGATATTGAAATGTTAAGAGTTATGAAGGATTTACGAAATACAATTGTTCATGAATATATTGAAGATGAATTAATAGATGTATTTGAAGAGGTTTTAAAATATAGTGAGATTTTAATTGAAATAATCAATAACACACTTTACTATATTAAAAATATAATTTCAAAATTTTAGAAAATTAACTATATAAAAAGGATGTCAAATTGAGTTGGATAGTTGTATTTATTGTAATTTTTTTATTTTACATGTTAACAAAAGGCTATAAAACTGCTGATTATCAACATATACATGTGAATAGAAAACAGAAACTAAAAGGTGATTTAGCAGATCATGAAGCAGGGCTTTTAGTGGCTCTTATGGCAAAAGTTGCAAAAGCTGATGGAAAAGTGTGTGAGCTTGAAGCAGAACTTCTTAGTCTTACTTTTACAGATATATCAAAAGTTTTTGAAGATAATAAAACTATAAGAGAAAAGTTAAAAGATATATATAAAAAAGAGATAAAAAGTTTTGACAATACTATTATGGTGTCAAAAAAATATTTTAAACTCACTAGTAGAGACTACAATAAGCGTTTAGGAGTAATGGAATACCTTCTAAATTTGGCTTTTATTGATGGTGATTTTTCAAAAACAGAGTTTATGATATGTGAAGATATTGCAAATACTTTAGAGATAACAGGAGCAGATTTTGAGAGTTTAATAGATAGTTTTGAGCAGTTTTATGCACAAAAGAGAGAAGAATCTATTATGACTTTAAAAAAAGCTTATGAAATTTTAGGATTAAATGAAAATGTAGAGTTTTCAATAGTTAAAAAAGAGTATAGAAAACTTGTAAGAAAATATCACCCTGATATATTGATGGGGCAGGGCAAAGAGCAGTCCATAATTGACAGAGCAACAAAAAAACTTCAAGAGATAAACGAAGCCTATGAGATTATAAAAAAAACATATGCAAAAATATAGTGTTATTGAGTTATTTACAGGTGCGGGTGGTTTGGCCTTAGGATTAGAGCAAGCAGGATTTAATACTAAAATTGTAGTTGATATTAACAAATGGGCAACTAAAACCCTATTAAAAAATAGACCCAATTGGAATGTCGTGCATGAAGATATAACAAAAATTTCAAAAAATGGAATAAAAAATATTTAAAAGACAATTAAGAAATAGATTTATTATCAGGTGGTTATCTTTGTCAATCATTTAGTTATGCTGGCAAAAAACTAGGGCTTGAAGATACGAGAGGAACACTCTTTTCGGATTTTGCAAAAATATTAAAAGAAGTTAAACCAAAAATATTTTTAGCTGAAAATGTAAAAGGCTTGACAACTCACGACAAAGGAAAAACATTACAAGTAATGTTGGATGTATTTGAAGAAGTTGGTTACCATATAAATTATAAAGTTTTAAATTCATTGGATTATGGTGTTGCTCAAAAAAGACAAAGAATATTAATTATAGGAACACGAAAAGATATAAAAGAAAAAATTGGTGTAGATTATGCATTTCCTAAACCATATAAAAAACAATTAGTTTTAAAAGATATATTAAAGAATGTTCCATATTCTCCATGTGCTATATAATGATAAGAAAAAAGAAGTTTTAAAACATGTAAAACCAGGTGGTTGCTGGAGAGATTTACCTGATGATATAGCTAGAGAATATATGAAAACTACTTATTTTATGGGTGGAGGAAGAACTGGAATAGCAAGAAGATTATCTTGGAGTGAACCAGGTTTAACAGTATTATGCACACCAGCACAAAAACAAACAGAAAGATGTCATCCAGATGAATTAAGATCATTTAGTGTTAGAGAAAATGCTAGAATTCAATCATTTCCAGATGATTGGATTTTTGAGGGTTCAATAGCAGAACAGTATAAACAAATTGGTAATGCTGTTCCTGTAAATATGGCAAAAGAAGTGGGATTATCAATAATAAAATATTTAAATAAATTAAAAGAGGTAAAAAAAATGAGAGAATATAATTTAAGTTTTATAAGTGATGTTAATCTATTTAATCATGTTAAAGAAACAATAGAAAAATATAGATTTAAAATTAATCTGAAAGAGTTTAACAAAAATTTAATTGACCCAATTAAATTAACATTTGATTCTAAAGTTTATGGAAAAACTATTGAGGAAATTATTGACTTAGAAACAGTAAGACAAATGGATAAATCAAATAGTAATAATATTGAATATTTTCAACAAAATATCTTTAAATATATTAAAAAGAAAAATACACAAAAAACAAATTGGAGTGTACCGAAACAAGGATTTGATATTATCAATGATGTTGATAAAATTTATGTTGAAATTAAAAATAAACATAATACTATGAATTCATCTTCATCACAGAAAACATTCATGAGAATGCAAAGCAAACTATTACAAGATAGAAAAAACAGATGTTATTTAGTTGAAGTTATAGCTAAAAATAGTCAAGATATTATTTGGCAAGTTTCATTAGATGGTGAACCAACATCAAATGAAAATATTAGAAGAGTTTCTGTTGATAAATTTTATGAATTAGTAACAGGAGAAAAAGAAGCTTTTAAACAATTAGTAGAAGCTTTACCGCAAGTTATGGATGATGTACTAGAAGAAATACAACAAAATGGTATTGAAAATACTGTATTTGAAGAACTGGAGGGAATTGATGAAAATATATTAAAAAGTTTATATTTATTGTCATTTCAAAGATATGAAGGTTTTGAAAAACTAGATATATAATAAATAAACATAGTTGTCTATTTTTAGATAATTTTATATCACATTTTCCATTTAAGATTCGTAAGATTCTAACCGATAATGGAGCTCAATTTAGCTATCGTTTAACTCAATTTAGACACCCTTGGACAAATGGTTTAGTAGAAAGAATAAATAGGACTATAAAAGAAGCTACAGTAAAGATCTATTTTTATGAGACTCTAAAGGAGCTAAAAGAGCATCTTATGATATGGCTTTTGATGTATAACTTTGAAAAAAAGTTAAAAAGCTTGGAGTATGAAAGTCCATATGATATAATCATAAAAGAATTTGATATTAAACCATCTAACTTTTATATTAATCCAACCCATAAGAAGGTGGGACTTAACACTTAACAATATTCTAACCTCAATTAGATATAATCTAAAAAAGTTTGTGTGCTATCTAAAACAGTATAAAAGTGTATAAAATATACGAAATGGGTAGCTATATGGTAGCACGATATAGAATATTTTAGAAAATAAATTTACAAAACCCCTTATAATAGGGCTTTATAGAGGAATAAGAAATATGATTTTAATGATAGACAATTATGATAGTTTTACATACAACATAGTTCAATATTGCTTAGAATTAGGTGCAAATATAAAAATAATTAAAAATGATGAGTTA
>JAERRW010000010.1 GCA_016735235.1 Sulfurospirillum sp.
ATATTGTTAAAATAGCAGTTAATAAAATTTTAATTTTGCTTCTTCTCTAAATATGTTTTTTTTACACATATATTAAATCTGGGAGAATAAAGAGAGATAAATTTGTTGTCAATAGATTAATGTATTTAATAAAAAAAGATAAATATAAAAATATTTTACTTTATATACCACTCTCTTGCGAAGTTGATACAATGCAACTTATAAAAAAAATAAGACCAAAAATAAATCTTTATGTTCCATTTATGGAAGGTGTCAGTTTTAAGATGGTAAAATTTAGACTGCCTCTATTTAGGAAAAAGTTTAATATAAGAGAACCGAATAACTCTTTTGCAAGAGTCCCTAAAATAGATTTGGCAATTGTACCAGTTTTAGGAGTAGATGGTGCATGTAAGCGTATTGGTTTTGGGAAAGGGATGTATGATAGATTTTTTGAATCCTTAAACTACTCTCCTAAAATTATATTTGTACAACTCGTAGAGTGTTTCACAAAAGAATTGATATGTGAAAATTACGATATACGAGCAGATATTTATATTACTCCATATATGACAAAAAAGAGGAAACTATGATAATAGAGTTAAGTATAGCCATTATGGTTAGTGGGTTAATAGGATTTTTTGTTTCTAAAAAATTAAATATAGCAAATTATGATGTATATATTGCTCAAGCAAAAGCAAAAGCAAAAGCTATAGAGCATGAAGCAGAATTGATTCTTAAAAATTCAGAAGTAAAAGTGAAAGAAGCACAATATAATGCAAAAAGAAAATATGAAGATAAAACTTTTACATACAAAAAAGAGCACAACAATCGAATGAATGAATTAAGCAAAAGAGATGAAAATATTAAAGATGATTTTAAAAAATTAAATAGAGAAAAAAGTGATTTAGGAAATCTCAAAAAAGAGGCACAGAGCCTTTACGATGAGGGTAGTAGTCTTAAAAATATTTATGAAATAAAAGTTGAAGAGTCAATACGACTATTGGAGAGTTCAGCGGGACTTACGGAGCATGAGGCGAAAGAGATAGTTTTAAAAAAAGTAGAAGAGAAGTGTCGTATTGATATAGCACATGTAGTTAGGAAAGCCGAAGAAGAAGCAAAGCAAGATTCAAAAAGAAGAGTAAACTATATTTTAGCACAAGCAACTTCCAGATTTGCAGGAGACTTTGCTACCGAGAGACTTATAAATGTTGTAAATATAAAAGATGATGAGTTAAAAGGGCGTATTATTGGTAAAGAGGGAAGAAATATAAAAACTCTTGAAATGTTATTAGGTGTTGACATAATTATAGATGATACTCCAAATGCAATAATACTTAGTAGTTTTAACCTATATAGAAGAGCAGTGGCCGCAAAAGTAATTAAACTTTTAGTGGAAGATGGAAGAATTCAGCCAGCTCGTATTGAGGAAATTTATGAGAAAGTAAAAGAAGAATTTGAAGAAAGCTTAGTGGAAGAGGGTGAAAATATTCTTCTTGATTTGGCAATAACAAATGTACATCCAGAAATAGTAAAACTAATAGGAAGATTAAAATTTCGTGCTAGTTATGGACAAAATGCATTAGGACATTCACTTGAAGTTGCTCATCTTGCAGGAATTATAGCTGC
This sequence comes from Sulfurospirillum sp., assembly GCA_016735235.1. Classification (GTDB taxonomy): domain Bacteria; phylum Campylobacterota; class Campylobacteria; order Campylobacterales; family Sulfurospirillaceae; genus Sulfurospirillum_A. Next base: position 1,606 of record JAERRW010000010.1, read on the forward strand.
TGAGTGTGGAGGAGATGAGGTATTGGCAAAAAGGGCAGGAGTACTTCATGATATAGGGAAGGCACTAACTCATGATTTTGCAGGTAGCCATGTTGATTTGGGTGCAGATTTATGCAAAAGATACAAAGAGGACCCAGTAGTCATAAATGCAATTTATGCTCATCACGGGCATGAGGAGGCTTTGAGTGTAGAGTCAGCGGCAGTTTGTGCAGCAGATATACTCTCTGCTGCTCGCCCAGGAGCTAGAAGAGAAGTTTTAGAGAGTTTTTTAAAGCGTGTTCAAAATATAGAAGAGATCGCAAAATCAAAACATGGCATAAAGCAAGCATATGCAATAAATGCTGGTCGTGAGATACGAGTTATTGCAAATGCAAAATTAGTAAATGATGATGAAGCTGTGCTTTTATCTAAAGAAATAGTAGAAGAAATAGAGAGTAAAATACAGTATCCAGGAGAGATAAAAGTAAATGTTATAAGGGAGATGCGTGCAGTTAGTTTTGCACGGTAATGTAATTAAAATGAGAGCTAATTTATGTTAAACTCGTTACATGTAAAGGATAAATTTAGATGATAGTGGTTATAAATTTAATTAATTTTGATGAAAATGATGCAGTTTTTAAAACTTTATCAGAAGTAGAGCAAGAGGTGGAATTTAAATTAAATTCCACCAATTTTTTTAACAAAAGGTATAAAAAATAAAATGAAAACAACTAAAATACCTATAAAAATATCTCTTAGTTATGATATTCTAGCTTGCTTGAATGATTATTTTAAAGAGACTGCCTCTGTTATACGCGAGTATGAAGCAGAATTTCAAGAGGAAGAAACTCTTAATTTTTCACTAATGAAGAGGTTTTTAAATACAGCATATTATAATCTTAGAGATATTGATAGTTCTTTTATGGATCAATATATTTTAGAACTAAGAGAAATTTTAAAAATTTTAGAAAATGTGTATGATGAATTTAACAGAAGAAACATTCCAGAAATCGCATTTGATAAGATTTTTTTAAATAAACAAGTAGAATATCAACAGTACGAATCTAAAAAGACAATAAATGCATCTAATCTCCAGGCTTTACAATTGGTAATGAAATCTTTAGAAGTTAAGAAAAAAAATATTCAAAAAATGAAAAATAGCGGTACTAATATAGAAGAAGCAGAGCTAGAAGAGAGAAAATATAATAAATTTTATGTGGATACTGTTCATGGTTTGTCTAGCTTAAAAGATGAAAATATAAAACTAATAAATTTAATAGAAAAATTTAAAGAAAAATATATAGACGAATTTATTGCTATTTATCAAGATAAAACTAAAGAATATAATCAATTTATAAGACAACAACTTGATGGGTATGCTTATGAGTTTGATAAAAAAATGTGGGAAGCTGCAGAGACTTCGTTTTCAATCCGTAATTTTTTTCAAAAAGCAAATATAGAAGAAGATTATTCAAGTAAAACTTTTTTAAAATACTTTATAAAGGGTCTTGATGAAAATAAATTTAGTCAAGAGCATAAACGACTCCATACTCTTTTAGAGTACCTTGAAAACAAAGCTAAAGTTCGTGTGCTTATAGCTAGTGAAAATAAAAATAATTCTAATTATATAAAACATATTATTAGAAGTTTTGATAAAAACTATAGCGTAGAGGTTATTAGTCAGCCAAGATCAATCTACTATAGAAAGGATTTAGATAAAATAGATATTATATTTGCTGATTTTTTTATGAAGAATCCTACTATATATAAATTTATTAGTATGGTGCAAAAAAGATTTGTTCAAACAAATTCTAGTACATTTTTGTGTGTAACATCAACATTATTTAAAAAACATAATTTAGTAGAACTGCAAGAAAAAGAGATAAATAGTCTACTGCTAACAAGTGAGACAAATAAAAAATTAAAATCACAATTGAAAGAGCTAATAAATTCATTACATGCATAAGTATAGTTTTAAAACTATTTTAAAAAATATAAAACAGTACAAAAAAGAGCTTATATTAGCAAATTTTATAGCTTTTGTTGCAGTTATTATAAGTACTCCAGTGCCACTTTTAATGCCACTTTTGGTAGATGAAGTACTCTTGAACAAACCAGGAATTGTAGTAGAAACCATAGATACTCTTTTTGGTAAAGAGAATGAGGCTTATGTCTATATTATTTGTGTGCTTGTAAGTGTATTAATTCTTAGACTTCTGTTTTTTATTTTAAACTTATACCAGACAAAACTTTTTATGATTATTTCAAAAAACATAACATGTAAGATAAGAGAAGAGTTACTAAAACACATCTCAAAAGTTTCATTGAGAGAATTTGAGTCCTTAGGAGATGGCAGTATAACTTCAAAATTGCTTATTGATGTTGATACTATTGATCATTTTTTAGGCAGTGTTATAAGTAGACTTGTTATATCGATATTGATGATTGTTGGTGTTGGCGCTGTTTTGATAGCTATTCATTGGAAGTTAGCTCTCTTTATACTTTTATTGAATCCTTTTGTGATCGTAATTACTACGAAAATAGCTAGAAAAGTCTCTTTGTTGAAAAAAAAAGAAAATATAGCTTATGAACTTTTTAGCGATAGTCTTAGTGAAACATTGAAGCTTTTTTTACAAATTAAATCTTTGAATAAAGAAAAAATTTTCTTTGGTAGAGTTATAAAATATGCATCAAATTTAAGAGACAGTTCTATAGAATTTGGCTATAAAAGTGATAGAGCAAGTCGTTTTTCATTTTTAGTATTTCTTTCTGGTTTTGAGATTTTTAGAGCAGCTAGTATATTGGTTGTTGCATATTCTAATCTTAGTATTGGTTTAATGTTAGCTATATTTAGTTACCTTTGGGTTATGATGAGTCCTATTCAAGAGGTTTTAAATATACAGTATGCATATCATAATGCCCTCTCTTCATTAAAAAGAATAAATGTTATTTTTGCTTTAAAAACAGAATTTATAGATACAAATTGCTTGAATCCTTTTAAAGATAATTTGACAAACTCAATTGAAATAAAAAATCTTTCATTTTCTTACGAAGAGAATACTGATATATTAAAATCATTAAATATAAAGATAAAAAGAGGAGAAAAAATAGCTATTGTAGGTGCAAGTGGAAGTGGAAAAACAACTCTAGTAGGACTTTTAGCAGGACTTTATCCTATTCAAGATGGTGATATACTTTATGATGGAGTATCCATTAAAACAGTAGGACTTAATATAGTTAGAGAAAACATATTTTTAATTTTACAAAATCCTCAACTCTTTAATGATACAATTAAAAATAATTTAATTTTTGGTAACAATACAACAAATGAGCAGTTAGATTTTGCACTAAAAATAGCGCAATTAGAAGAGTTTATAGGCTCACTTAAATATGGATTAGAGACAAAAATAGGAAGAGATGGCATAAAGCTTTCAGGTGGACAAAAACAGAGACTCTCCATCGCTAGAATGGTGATACAAAATCCAAATATAGTAATTTTAGATGAGTCAACATCAGCTTTAGATATCTATATGGAATCAAGACTTTTTGAAGCTCTTGAAGAGTACTTAAAAGATAAAACAACTATTATCGTAGCACATAGAATTAGCACAGTGAGAAAAGCAGATTTTATATATGTATTAGAAAATGGGAAAATTATGGAAGAGGGAGATAGCGAAAGTTTAATAAAACAAGATGGCTTGTTTTCTCACTATATGAAAGAGAATAAAGGAAAAAAATGAAACGATTATTAATAGTATTTTTATTGGTTTTTGGAGTGGCAAATTCATTTGCAGATTCAATTGAAGAGAGAGTTTTAGTAGCTGGAAATATCATGAAAAAACTTATTATTAGCAAAAATGGTATACCGATGGAGATTATAAAAGAGGCACAAGCTATAGTTGTAATGCCTGATTCTGTAAAGTTTGGTTTTTTTATAGGAGGAAAGTATGGTGAGGGGTTAGCAACAGTACGAAAACAAGATGGTAGTTGGAGCTATCCTTTTTTTATAAAATTAAGTGGCGGAAGTTTAGGACTTCAAATTGGTTTAGAAAAGACAAATAGTATATTAGTTTTTAGAACAAAAGATAGTGTAGGAGAACTACTAAGTGGCAAGCTTAAAGTAGGAGCAAATGCTTCAGCTTCAGTGGGATACATAAGTGCAAATTCCGATAAAATAGATGAAACAAATATGAGTGCAGAGATATTTGCTTACTCTCAAAGTAGTGGACTTTTTGCAGGAGCGGTATTGGACGGAGTAATTATATCTAATGATGATAAAAAAAATAAAACTCTTTATGGTAAAAGTATTGATGTAAAAGATATAATAATTGCTGAGAATTTAAGTGACACTTATAGTGTTCAAGAGTTCTTTAGAATTGTAAATTATTTGACAAAGAAATAACATGGAAGAGATCATAAATTCATTATCTACATATGGGTATATAATACTATTTTTATACACTCTTGGTGGCGGTATGGTTGCAATTATAGCTGCTGGAGTTCTTTCGTATGCAGGCAAAATGGATCTACACACATCGATAGCAGTAGCTTTTATTGCTAATGCACTTGGAGATTCACTACTGTTTTATATAAGCAGAAATAATAAATCACAAATTATGCCATATTTGCGTAAACATAAGAGAAAATTGGCACTTAGTCATGTTTTAATGAAAAACTATGGTGATAAAATTATTTTTTTTCAAAAGTTTTTTTATGGTATAAAAACTCTTATACCTATGGGGATAGGAATGACAAATTATCCAATAATAAAGTTTAATATACTCAATTTTATATCAGCATTTTTCTGGGCTATTATTTTGGGTTACTTGAGTTATTGGGCAGGTGAGCCACTTGTAGGTGTATTTGACTATTTATCAATTTATCCTTGGATGACCCCACTTATGCTTGTTTCGCTTTTGGGAATTTTGTGGTACTATTTTAAAGTAATGACAATTAAGAGGTCAAAGTAATTCATTAGCACTTCTTAATATATCTATGCCATATTTACTTCTTAGTTCTTGATTTTTTTTCATCAAAGAGTTGAGTTTTATGTCACTTTGTATATCTAAAATTGAGGGAC
>JAERRW010000032.1 GCA_016735235.1 Sulfurospirillum sp.
CAAATAGCACTCGTAAAGACTTTATAGCACAAGCAATAATCGCTAGAAATCCTAAAGTTGTAGGAATATATAGGCTTGTAATGAAATCAGGAAGTGATAACTTTAGAGCATCTGCTATTCAAGGAATAATGAAACGCATCAAAGCTAAAGGTATAGAAGTAATTATTTATGAACCTGTCATGAAAGAAGATAAATTTTTTAATTCTAAGGTAATTAAAGACTTAGATGAGTTTAAAAAGACAAGTGATGTAATAATTGCAAATAGATTTGAAAAGATTTTAGATGATGTAAAAGATAAAATATATACTAGAGATATATTTAATAGTGATAGTTAAAAGGGATATTCAATGCTAGCAATACAAATAGATAATCCAGAAATAGAATATGAATTTCTAAAGTATACAAAAGAGCATAAAGCTAAAACCACGAAGGAGATATAATGCCAAGTATTAGTATGTTTTATGGCATAGTAGTTATGATTTTTTATTATGACAACAAACAGCATAACACACCTCATATACATGTGAGATATCAAGGGACTAAGGCGGTGTTTGGTATTGATAGTAGTGAGATGATGGAGGGTGATTTGCCTAAGAAACAACAAAAAATGGTAAGTGCTTGGATGGAGATTCACAAAGATGAGTTAATAGCAGATTGGGAACTCGCTGTTAGTGGCGAAACACCATACAAAATAGAACCTTTAAGATAGGAGCTTGTAGTGCTGTTGGATATAATAGATGTAAAACCAAAAGATAACTTCTTGCTTTTTCTTACATTTGAAAATGGTGAAAAAAAAGAGTTTGACTGTAAGCCTCTTTTTGATAAAAAAGTTTTTAAGCCGTTACGAGAAAAATATTTTTTCAATAAAGCAAAAGTGTTATATGGAACAGTAGTGTGGAATGACGAGATAGATATCTCACCTGAAACTTTATATATTGACTCTAAGAAAATTAATTGAATTGGAAACTGTAAATGCTTGATATAGAGTATAAAAATCTACTTAAAAGGGATAAAAATATATGCTCAATAAACTAAAATCCCTCAAAAATCATAAAGGTTTTGTAAAATACTTCAAAAATACCTCATGGCTTTTTATGGAAAAAATCTTACGAATGACAGTTGGTCTTTTTGTGGGTGTTTGGGTGGCAAGGTATCTAGGTCCTGAGCAGTTTGGGCTGTTGTCTTATGCTGGGAGTTTTGTGGGGCTTTTTACGGCATTTGCTACTTTGGGACTTGATGGTATAGTGATACGAGAGCTTGTCAAAGATGAAACAAAAAGAGATGAGCTAATAGCCACTGCTTTTTGGCTGAAGCTTTTTGGTGCATTTGTGGTACTAGGGTTTTTGGCTATCGCTATCAACTTCACCTCCAACGATACACAAACAAACTATCTTATCTTTATCATAGCATCTGCTACTGTATTTCAAAGTTTCAATGTAGTAGATATGTACTTTCAAGCAAAAGTGATGAGCAAGTTTGTAGTATATGTTAATTTCATATCTCTTTTTATGACAAGTTTAATTAAAATAGCACTGATACTAAATAAAGCTCCCCTTATAGATTTTGCTTGGGTTATTTTGTTTGATAGTTTTGTGTTGGCATGTGGCTTTATATATTTCTTTTTGAAAAAAACAGATTTTAAGATAAGTCATTTAAAATTTAAAAAAGAGACTGCTGTTTCTCTTTTGAGAGATAGCTGGCCGCTTATACTGAGTGGAATTGTAGTCTCTATCTATATGAAAATAGATCAGATTATGATAAAAGAGATGATGGATGTCAAGGCAGTTGGACAGTATGCAGCAGCTGTAAGACTTAGCGAAGCTTGGTATTTTATACCGATTATTATATCATCTTCACTTTTCCCTGCTATCATCAATGCTAAAAAGGTAAGTGAAAAGTTGTATTATGAGAGACTTCAAAAGCTTTATGATATTATGGTATGGATGGCAATAGCTATCGCACTCCCTATGACTTTTTTGAGTGATTGGGTTGTTGAGTTGATTTATGGTGGGCAGTATAATGAAGCTGGTGGTGTTTTGATGATACATATTTGGGCTGGGGTGTTTGTGTTTTTGGGTGTTGCAAGTGGAAAGTGGTTTGTTAATGAAAATTTACAAATGCTTTCTTTCTGGAGAGCATTTTACGGAATGTTAATAAATATAATATTAAATATATTTTTAATCCCCAAATATGGAATTTACGGTGCCGCTATTGCAATTTTACTGAGTCAAGTTGTTGCGGCTTATATTTTTGATTTTTTTCATTATAAAACAAGAAATATGTTTATAATGAAAACAAAGGCAATCTTAATTTGGAGGATAATAAAAAATGTTAGAAACAATATATAAAATTTATGCGATTATTTTTTACCTCGTTTGTATAATAACATTACCACTCAAGAAAGTAGTATAATCATATTGCTGAGTCGGTTGATGTAGATTGATTTTCTCGTTGAAGCCATTATATTATAATGAGCCTGTTTGGGAGCTAAATTGCTAAACTGATAACTTGAGTGGAAACAGAGTCGGAGATAATCCAGACTGCATTTACAAGCGAAAGTCAGGTTTAGTGTGTATCACATAGACAAAAATGTCTATGCTACCGAACTCTTCACTTAATGGAGGTTCTCATGAATAATTATATCGGAATTGATGTTGCAAAAGCAACCTTACAAGTTTACATACCTTTAAATGATTTAGATATTGAAATAGCCAATACTAAACAAGGACTAAAATCACTATATTCTAAACTTAAAAAACAGTATAAAAAGAAGATAGATGATATTGTTTTTGTTTATGAATCAACAGGAAGCTATTCAACATATCTAGAGTATTTTGCAGAGTTAAAGAGTGTAAAATGCTTTAAAGTTGGGGCATATCAAAGTGCGTCTTTTTCTAAAGTTGTAAAAAATAGAAGCAAGACAGATATAGTAGATG
>JAERRW010000096.1 GCA_016735235.1 Sulfurospirillum sp.
TGCACTATATGTTTTTCTCTTCGTACTCATCTTTTATCCCTCACTTTTATGTTCTTATTTTATCTTATGCAATAAGAATGTTGTATTAAATGGTTTGTTTTTCTGGGGACATTATAGTTTGCTTTTCTTGGGGTAGTATAGTTTAGATTTTTACAAAATACCAACAGTTTTAATATAGATATTACAAACAAGACTATTCTAGTCCTATTTAATATAAAATAGACTTTCAAAATTCAAAAGGAGCAGACATGTCAAAAATTAACAACAATAGTACATTTGTAAAGCGATATAAAATTCCTAGAGAATATTTGTCTGTCAATAGATAAAATAACTATCCACCTCTTTTTTGAAGAGGTGGATTTTTTATTATGCTCCTGTAAATAGTTGTCCTGCATATACAATATAAAATCTTAACATAACTACCCCTAGTAAAACTACTAGTGAGTTAAGAATTATGTAGCCAACTTTATAGGCATGATTCTTAAGAGCTGTAAAAGTTATCACAAGTGGAGCAATTAGACCAACTCCAATAACACCAATCCAAAATACTTTTGCCCAATAACCAATTGTGAGTGCTTTTTTTGCCACAACTAAAGAGTCTCCACCTGTATACATCATTCCAACAAATAGCATTCCTATTAAAGGCAACTCTATTAAAACAACTCTTAAATCCATAATAAGAAGGTATTTTATACTCTCTTTATTGATAGAACTTTTAAAAAATATCAAGCCTATCAAAATATTTGCAGCAACTCCTGCTGAAATTCCCGAAGTTAAAAATAAGACAGGTAAAATTGGCGAGTTCCATAAAGGAATAGAGTTATTTGCTGAGAGCAAAAATCCCGTATATGCACCTATGATTATTGCTAAACCAAATACAATATACTCTATAATTTTTGTATAAGTATGAAAACTTTTTATAAATGCAATAAATGGAAGAAGTAAAGATAATAACCCTATTTTTTTAATATCATCTTCAAATACCAACATTGTAAATATCAATACAATTGGAGTATATACAAAAAGAGCTAAAACACCCAATGTCATAACAGAGGCAAAGTTATAGCTTACTAGTAACCAGTAAAAAGATAGAGGTTTACCTAGATCTATTATCAATAAAAATAGACCTATTATAATAGTAATAGGAGCTATAATAGCACCTGATTTTACCATCGCATCCCAAATAGAATCTTCTTTTTCTTCATGTATATTCCATTTAACCAAAAGAGCTACCATGATAGAACCAGCGCTAAGACCTGCTAAAAATAGATATATAGCAATAGGCCAAGGCCAGCTTATAGTATCATATTGTGCCATACTTCCCCACATGTTATTCATGGTTGACTCCTTTTTTGTTTGGAACATAAGCGAGCCTAGGCTTTGTGCCTTTATATGCTTGTGGATACAATAAGTAGTGTTTATTTGCTTTTTTGTATACTTCCGAACTTTTATCATTCATATCGCCAAAGACTAATGCATCAGTTGGGCATATACTTATACAAGCTGGTTCTAATCCATGCGAAACTCTGTTTGAAAAACAGAAAGTACATTTATCTATTGATTTTGTAATTGGATTCGTAAATCTTGCCTCGTATGGACATGCAACAATGCAGTATTTGCAAGAGACACAAGTTCTTTCATCTACATGTACAAGTCCATCTTTTGTTTGGAAAGATGCTCCAGTAGGGCAAACTTCAACACATGGTGCATTTTCACACATTACGCAAGATTGTCGCTTAAAGTCCATCTTTAAGTCAGGAAAAACTCCCTTCATTTCAATTCTTACTTGTAGCCTAAACATATCATCAGGTACGCCATTTTCACTTCTGCATGCAATGCTACACGCTTGACATCCTATACATAAATTTTCATCATGTATCATTTTAAAATTTTTATTCATTTTTATCCCTTTACACTTTTGTTATCTTAACACCAACATTTGTTATCATCGTCGAGCAAACTGGTCCCTTTACGAGTGGAAGTAATTTAGATAAGTTTGTACCAATACCATTAGTTCTCTCTAGTTTCTCCGAATTTCTTCCAAATCCCATATAAGAGAATAGTGTATCTGGGCGTATGCCTTCAGTAACAAAAACTGTTGCTTTCTCTTTTGCTGTATTATTTTCAAGATAAATTGCATCTCCAGTTTTTATACCCTCTTTTTTAGCAGTTTTAGGATGAATCCAGATAGGATTATCACTCATAAGCATATTTAAAAATGGAATATTTTGAGTATGACCATTAGTATGAATTGCAGTTTTACCACTTGTTAATATATACTGAAACTCAGGATGAGCAACATCCATAGAGTGGTTTGCTGGAACACCATACCCAATAAAAGCATCTTCTACTTGTTGAGAAAAAATTTCAATTTTACCACTTGGTGTTTTGAGCTTACTAATTCCGAAAACTCCATCCTCATTTACTTTATCAGCAGCCTTTGGGTATTTAGCAACAAAAGCCTTAACATATTTTGGCTCTCTTGCTAAAACAGGAGGTATACCAAAGGTTGCATACCCTTTAGTAGCTAATGTTTTAAGAAGTTCAAAGTTACCTTTTGCTTGAATGGTTCTAAACTCTGTTACACCTGTCCACTTATAATCAGAATCAATGGACATCTTTTTCGCTAAGGTTCTAAATATATCACCACTCCAAAGAGTATTATTGATAGGTTCTACTATCTTGTTTCTTATCATATAAGCTGGTGCTTTAGATGATTTATCTGAAATTCCTTCATCTCTTTCAAGATAAGTGGCTTCTGGTAGAATTACATCTGCCATCAATGCACTCTCAGACATATATATATCACTACTAACTATAAAATCTAACTTATGCATAGCTTTTTTCATCTCTTGAGTATCTGCAACTGTCATAAGGGGATTTGTTCTTATCATGAACCACCCTTTAATAGGATATGGCTTTTGTGTATTTATAGCTTTTGGTATATCCATCAATACACCATGCTTTCTTGAGATAAACATGTTTTCACCACTCTCTCCCGCACCATCAACTCTAGGTTTTTTTGAGCCTTTTATATGTTTATCTGGGTTTGTTATCTCAGGTGCTATATTCATACTAGCTAAGTTATTTACAGTTTTTGCTTTTTTTGCAAAGTATGTACCACCTTCTCGCTCTATATTACCCATAAGAACATTTGCTACTATAATAGCTCTCGTTCTTTGGTACTCTGCATACCCAGTGGTGGTTTTATGCCCCCAGTCAATAATGCATTTTGGTGCAGCTTTATAGAGTTCGTCAGCTACTTTTTCTACTACTGCAGCCTTTATGCCTGTAATATTTTCTTGCCAATTTGGAGTAGTTGTTTTAACACTTTTTTTAAGCTCTTTAATCCCAACTGTATATTTTTTTACAAATTTTTTGTTGTATTTTCCATCTCTTAGCCAAACATGTGTAAGTGCCAACACAAAAGCTAGATCTGTTCCTGGTTTTACAGGGTACCACTCATCTGCCTTTGATGCAATTATAGAAAATCTGGGATCAAGTACAACAAATTTGCATTTCTCACTTGCAGCCGACAAGGCAAGTTTTTTGGTTGATGATATATCTATACCTTCAAAAAGATTATGACCAAAATTTAAAATGTATTCAGAGTTAGAAAAATCTCTTTTTAGCCCACTGCCTGTTGTGTGTTCAAAAGCTACTTTATATGAAATAGGACATGAACTAACATGAGAAAATATATTTGGCGAACCATAAGCATTTGCAAATGTCAATAAATGTCCATGATGTTCTCCAGTTTTTGCAGAAAAGAGTACAGATTCTGCTCCATATTTATTTTTTATATCGGTAAGTCTTTTTGCAACCAAGTTTAAAGCTTCCTCCCATGAAGATTCTCTCCACTCACCTGCTCCTCTTTTTCCTACTCTTACAAGAGGTGTAACGAGTCTTTGCTTGTCATAAAGTTGAGAATGCCCTGAAGCTCCTCTTGCACAAACTGAACTTCCTATTGATTTTGAATACTTATTACCTTGAATAAATATATTTTTTTCATCAACTACTTTACCTTCAATTTGGCATCTACTACTACACATTTCACAGTAACTTCTGATAAATTTTGCACTTCCTTTTGTAGCTGAATTACTTAATGCACCTAGCGTTCCGGGCATACATGCCGAACCAATAACAGCAGCTGTTGCGGATGAAATTTTAAAAAAGTCTCTTCTGTTTACCTCTTTTGACATCTACAATCCTTTATAATTTAGATTACATAATTATATAATAATTTAGTGAATTTTATATATATTTTTCGTCAATCAAAATTTACATAAAATTTATAAAATTCTTTTATGCTGTCGCAAGGAGTTTTTATGGTATAAAAACTCTTATACTTATGGGGATAGGAATGACAAATTATCCAATAATAAAGTTTAATATACTCAATTTTATATCAGCATTTTTCTGGGCTATTATTTTGTGGTACTATTTTAAAGTAATTCATTAGCACTTCTTAATATATCTATGCCATATTTACTTCTTAGTTCTTGATTTTTTTTCATCAAAGAGTTGAGTTTTATGTCACTTTGTATATCTAAAATTGAGGGAC
>JAERRW010000035.1 GCA_016735235.1 Sulfurospirillum sp.
CCAATCGTATCATCTACATGTAGGTAGTTTTGCAGATAGTAAGTTCCTTTATAGCCTCTTGTATTTAGATCGAGTATTATTGAATTTATGTCTTCTTCATTCAAGAGTTCGGCATGGACTGTTGTTCGCACTTCAAAAGAAAAATTTTTATTTATAAGCATGTCTAATGTTTTATAGAACTCTTCTATGGAGCTATTTTTAGTAATCTGTTTAAATTTTTTGATAGGTGCTTTGTAGTCAAGGGCTATAAAATCTACTAAAGAGGAATCTACTAAGTCTTTTAAAATATCTGGTTTTAGTCCATTTGTATCTATTTTTATTTTAAAACCAAACTCTTTTATCTTTTTACAAAACTCTTTTATCTCTGGGTTAAAAGTGCACTCTCCGCCACTAAGAACTACACCATCAAGCTTTCCTTTGCGAGATTTTAAAAAGTTTAGTATCTCATTAAAATTTAAGATACCTTCGCCTTTTACAATCTTAGAGTTATAACAGTAGGAGCATCTCATGTTGCATTTTACAAACCAAACTATACATGCAAGATGATCTTTATAATCAAGTGTTGTAAATTTTGTTATAGCATAAATAGTTTTTTTAGCAAGAGAGTTTCTCTTCAAACTTTACCCTCTCTTTATGCTCACCAGTTTTGCCAATATTAAAACTTTCAACAGGACGATGATAACCCATAACCCTTGTGTAGACTATGCATTTAGTTCTTTTTGCCTCAAACTTTTTTAAAATAGATTCTTCGCTCATGCTATTCTCCTTTTAGTTTCTCTATAAGAGTTTCATCACATTTAGGACAAAACTCATACTCGCCACTTATATACCCATGCTTTTCACAAACAGAAAATACTGGTGTCATTGTAATGTAAGGCATCTTATAGTTGGATATTACACTTTTGATCATTTTTCTACATGCTTCTGCGGAACTAATCCGTTCTCTCATGTAGAGGTGCAATACAGTTCCTCCTGTGTATGTACATTGTAACTCATCTTGGAGGTCAAGGGCCTCAAATGGATCATCTGTGTAGTCTGCTGGTAGTTGCGAGGAGTTAGTATAATATATATTCTCACCAAAACCAGCTTGAAGTATTTTAGGGTATCTCTTTTTGTCTTCTTTTGCAAAACGATAGGTAGTTCCTTCTGCTGGGGTCGCCTCAAGATTGTATAGGTTACCAGTTTCTTCTTGGTAATTTACCATTTTTGAACGCATAAACTCTATAAGTTCTGTAGCAAGAGCTATTCCATACTCATCTGCAATATTATGCTTATCATCTGTAAAGTTTCTTATCATTTCGTTCGCACCATTGATACCAATGGTTGAAAAGTGGTTTACAAAACCTTTAAGGTATCTTGATGTGTAGGGGTATAGTCCTCTATTGTACATTTCTTGAATAAAAACCCTCTTCTTTTCTAGCGTATTTTTTGCTAAATCCATTAAGTTTTCTACCTCTTTAAATAGTACTTCTTTTTGACCCCTACATGTATAACCAATTCGTGCTAGGTTAAGCGTAACAACACCTACACTACCTGTCATTTCGGCACTTCCAAAAAGTCCTCCACCTCGCTTTAGTAACTCCCTAAGATCAAGCTGAAGGCGACAACACATGCTTCTAACATTTTCTGGTTTATATGCATTTGGATCTTTAACTAACTTGCCCGAAGTGTCTCTCTTGTACTGACTACCTATAAAGTTCTGAAAGTAAGAAGACCCCATTTTTGCGGTATTCTCAAAAAGCAAATCTGTATTTGTACCATACCAGTCAAAATCCTCTGTTATATTTACAGTTGGTATAGGAAATGTAAAAGGTTGTCCAGTCTTATCGCCTTGTGTCATGACTTCATAGAAAGCCTTATTTATGAGGTTCATTTCATTCTGAAAATCTTTATAAGTCATGTTAGTAAAAGACTTAACTCCTCTTTTATTTGCTATTTGTAAGAGTTTTTTATCGTTAAGTTTTCTAAAAAGATGTTTATCGTCTGATGTTGGAATTTGGTCTGCCAAATCGTTTGGTACTGTCCAATCTATGGTTATATTCGTAAAAGGACTTTGTCCCCAGCGAGCAGGAACATTTAGGTTGTATACAAAACTTCTAATAGCTTTCTTTATCTCTTTATATGTAAGATTGTCTTTAAAAACAAACGGAGCAAGATAAGTATCAAATGAGCTAAAAGCTTGCGCCCCTGCCCACTCACTCTGAAGAATACCTAAAAAATTAGCCATTTGCCCTAATGCTTCTCTAAAGTGCTGTGGTGGAGTAGAGTCTACTCTTCCTCTAACACCGTTAAACCCTTCATTTAGTAAAGCTCTCAAACTCCACCCAGCACAATAACCGCTTAAACAATCAAGGTCGTGAATATGATAATCGCCTTTTCTATGAGCCGAGCCTTCTTCTTTTGAGTACACTTTATCTAGCCAGTAGTTTGCTATTACTTTCCCTGCAGTATTGTTTACAAGCCCTGCATTTGAGTAGCCAGTGTTAGAGTTTGCTTTAATTCGCCAATCACTGTTGTTTATATACTCTTCTACTGTTTGGGTTGAGTTTATAAAAGTTGTGTCAATATTAAGCCCACCTACATGTTCTCTTTGCATTTTGTGAGTATGACGGTATATCATAAACGAACGCATTACATCGAAATAGTTTGCTTTATATAACCCTTTTTCTATTAAGTCTTGTACCTCTTCAACAGGTGTAATTTTTTTATTTTCAATACTGCTAATAAGGTTTTTAAACACATGTTTATCATAATTAACCCCAACACTATTAAAAGCTTTTTTAATAGCATCTTCAATTTTATATGTTTTAAAATCTTCTATATTGCCATCTCTTTTGAGTATTTTTATCAATATGTTAATCCTATAAATTAAATTGGATTATACTAAATAAAACCTTTAAGTTCTTAGTTT
>JAERRW010000079.1 GCA_016735235.1 Sulfurospirillum sp.
TAATCAAACCCAACATCATAAAATAATTGATTATAATTTATCTAATAAATAGAAGAGTTAGATACAATTAAGTATTTAGTTATTTAGTCCCACAGCTTAAATGTTATTTGAAAGGAAAATATGCAATCTAGAAAACATAGAAGAGAAAAATACAAACGATATAAGCAATTAGAACAGTCAAATATCAAATTTGAAAAGTTTACTGGTTGGGGAAAACTGAAAAAATATGAAAATAATAAAAAGTCAAGGCACTCTAAACATGCACAACATAATAAAAAGAATAAATTGTTAAAACAACAAGGTCAAACAGGCGTAATTTTACTTCCTGAAAATATTGATTTTAAAGATCATATTGATAATATAGAAATATTAATATCAAAATTTAAATATAGCATGCAATTATCATCTACTACTATTAAAATTAACTTAAGTAAGTTAAATTATATATCAATAAACGGATTACTATATTTAATATCCGAAATAGCTATTTTGCAAAATAAAAAATTCAAACAAAAATTTAATACAACTAAAAAATTTAAATACAATTCAAAATATGGAGTTAATAAGAATAATAATAAATTAAAATATTTATTACATGCAATAGGCTATTGGGATTATTTTGGCATAAAAAGACCATATTCAATAGATGAAACCACTAAAAATAAATATTTTCTTTCTATTAAATCAGATACACTTTCTAGATCTCATTATGTTGCAGACTTAAGAGACTTTATTTCAGAAAAAGTAAATTTTTTTAAAACTGAAGAAATTCAAGACTATTTTGATGATGCTATTACTGAAGCAATGGCAAATAGTGTGGAGCATGGTTATATAAAAAACATACGCTTTAGGACAAAAGGTAAATGGTGGTTATGTGGACATTATGATAAAAATGCAAATTATTTAGAATTTTCTTTTAGAGATTATGGAGTAGGTTTAAGAAAAACACTAGAATATAATTCAAATAGTAAAATCAAAAGTCTATTTAGAATAGTATCCAATACACAAATAAGTGATTCTAGTATAATAAAATTACTAGTTAATGATAAGTTGCCTAAGTATAAAGGTAAAAAGGATAAAATAAGAGGGTATGGTTTTAAACGATTTAAAGAATTTGCTAAAAACATAGGATATAATTGCGAAATGAAGATTATATCAGGAGATGGTAAATATGACTATTCATACTTACCAAATACAGATAAAGAGACGGAAACACTTACGGATAATAATTTTAAAATTCGTGGTTTTTTAATAAGTTGGAAAATATATCTAGGAGATAATAATGAAACCAATAATTGAATATGATTTTGCAAAAGATTTTAATCCATATCCTGGACCACGGGACGAATCAATAGGTCCACACTCTGGAGAAAAATTTAAAGATGAAGTATTAAAAAAGTTTTTCGAAGAAGGACAACCAATTTTATTGAATATTGACAACACTAAAGTTTCTTTTGGGCCATCTTTTTTATCTGAATCATTTGGGTTATTTGCTAAAGAAATAACATTAGAAAAATTCAATGAATTAGTAAAAGTAAAAGAAGATACTCCAAAGGGAAAAAAATTTAAAAAGAAAATGATGGAATATATACAATATGAACTTAATAATGACCAATGAAACAATTACTATTATTATTAGTGTATTAGCTTTAATAGTGTCAATCATAAATATACTATATGCTAAGCATAGAATTGATAAATTCTCAGAATTGCATAATAAAAGCTTTAATTATACCCAAAACAAAGATAAAGATGATTTCATACTAAATTTTAAGAATGATTTAAATGAATTTAGATTAAGTATGACTGAATTATATACAACAAAAAAAGAAATAAAAGTTGAAAGTAAAGGAAATTTATTATATATACTTGAAAGTAAATATAATAAATCAATTATTGAGAAATATTTAAATAATAGTATTTATAATCAATTTATGGACTTAAAAATAAAGACTGATGAATCTTTAGATAAAGTTATTTATAATAGTGATTTTTCATCAATTTCTTCATCAATAGATGCAATTAAATGCTTTTTTGACAATGTAAACTCACATATTAATGGAGACATATAATCATTAATCAGAGGAGGAAAAACAAGGTAAAATATTAAAAGGTAGTATAATTCATACAGATGGCTGAAGTTTTTGATAAAGTGCCACCTTTAGACTAGGAGATTTAAATAATATTACATGTAACTGAAGCAAGTTATATAAATTCAAAAAACATCTATTTTTTCAACATCTAAAACAAGTTGACGAATTTAAGAAGTTTCGTGTTAATAAAACATTAGTTTGGGATAACAGAGCAGATATAGCACCTGAATATTTACACGATAAAGTATAACAAAACCAACTATGGATCACAAACCCCTTAGATAAGGGGTTTGTAGTGGGTTGTGTAGGTATCTACATCATACCGCCCATTCCACCCATACCGCCCATGTCTGGCATAGCCGGTGCTGGTGCTTTATCTTCTTTTATGTCGCTAATAGTAGCTTCGGTTGTAAGAAGTAGACTAGATACCGATACAGCATTTTGAAGTGCAATACGAGAAACCTTTACAGGATCAACAATACCAGCTTTAAACATGTCAACATACTCACCATTTGATGCGTTGAAACCATAAGTATCACTATTTTTCATTTGAACATTGTTTACAACAACACCTGCATCAAATCCAGCATTTAGTGCTATTTGTTTCATAGGAGCTTGAAGGGCACGACTTACTATATCGGCTCCTATTGCTTCATCGCCATGAAGTGTAAGATTAATTTTAGAATTTGCTAAAATAAATGCTACACCGCCACCAATAACTATGCCTTCTTCTACTGCTGCTTTGGTTGCACTTAGTGCATCATCAACTCTATCTTTTTTCTCTTTCATCTCTGTTTCAGTAGCAGCACCAACTTTTATAACCGCTACTCCTCCACTTAGTTTTGCTAAACGCTCTTGAAGTTTCTCTTTATCGTAATCGCTACTAGTTTCTGCTATTTGAGCCTTGATCTGTCCTACTCTTTCAACTATTTTCTTTTTCGTACCAACACCTTTTACTATAGTAGTATTGTCTTTATCTATAATAATAGAGTTTGCTTCTCCCAAGTCATCTATAGTAGCACTCTCTAAAGTACGCCCTAGCTCTTCACTTATGACTTCACCACCAGTAAGAATTGCAATATCTTCAAGCATAGCTTTTCTTCTATCACCAAATCCTGGAGCTTTAACAGCAGAGATATTGAGAACACCTCTTAATTTATTGACTACTAAAGTTGAAAGTGCTTCACCATCTATATCTTCAGCTATGATTAAAAGTGGTCTGCTACTTTTTTGAACCTGCTCTAATACAGGAAGAATATCTTTTAAATTTGATATTTTTTTATCAAACAACAGTATATATGGATTCTCTAAAATAGCTTCCATTTTTTCTGCATTTGTAACAAAATAAGGAGACAAATAGCCTCTATCGAACTGCATGCCTTCAACAACATCTAGTTCATCTTGAATACCTTTTGCCTCTTCAACAGTTATAACACCATCTTTTCCAACTCTCTCCATAGCTTCAGCTATAAGCCCACCAATATTTGCATCGGAGTTAGCAGAAATAGTTGCCACTTGAGCAATCTCTTTTTTATTTTTTACATCTTGAGCTATTTTTTTTAACTCTTTTGTTATAGCTTGACTTGCTTTATCCATACCTCTTTTTACTTCAATAGGATTTGCACCAGCTGTAATATTTCTCAACCCTTCTTTAAAGATAGCATGTGCTAAAACAGTTGCGGTTGTGGTCCCATCTCCAGCTTCATCAGCTGTTTTAGATGCTACCTCTTTTACAAGTTGTGCACCCATGTTCTCTAGAGTCTCTGCTAGTTCTATCTCTTTTGCTACTGAAACACCATCTTTAGTGATGCTAGGAGCACCAAAACTTTTCTGTATAAGTACATTTCGTCCTCTAGGACCCATTGTCACTTTTACTGCATCATTTAACTTTTTTACGCCTTCGTATAGTGTATTGCGAGCACTATCTGAAAATTGAATCTCTTTTGCCATTTTTACCAATCCTTACTTTAAAATTCCAAGTATATCTTTATACTCCATTACTAAATATTCTTTAGTGTTTAGTGTTAATTCACTACCTGCATATTTACCAAAAACCACTGTATCATTAACAGCAATCCCTTTTACATCTTTACTCACAGCAATAACTTTGCCATTTAAAGGTTTCTCTTTTGCATTATCAGGTATAATAATTCCTGTAGAAGTTGTTTTTGCCTCTTCTACTCGTTCTATTAGAACCCTTTTTCCTAGTGGTTTAAAAGCCATACTATATATCCTTTGTATTTGATTTAGCACTCTATTTGTTTGAGTGCTAATATAATACAAAAAAATATTAAAAAAGTCAATAAAATTCAAAACTTTAGTCATAAAAGCTAAAGTATATTTAGGATAATACATGAAGTATCTTTTTATTTCTCTCTCATTTGTAGTTTTAACTCTTTTTCTTACACTCTATTTGCTCTTTACGCAATCTGGTAATAATATTATAAAACCCTATTTAGAAACAGTAATAGAAAAAAAATTACAGAAAAATGTACATGTAGAGACATTTACTTTAAAAACTAATTTTATTGATTTAGAGTTTACAGTAGAGAAAGATTCAAGATTTATAATAAACGGCAACTTGAATCTAAAAAAGCGTCTGTTCGACTTAGAGTACATAGTAAAAACTAAAAATTTAACTATTTATAATATAAATTTAAATGAACCACTACATGTAGCTGGCAAAATTAAAGGCAATATACACAACTTTCAACTCAATGGAACAGGGAAAACTCTTGAAGCTCAAATTAAGTTTTTAGCAACAGTAGAAAACAAAGATATTAAAGATATACAAATTGACGCAAAAAAAATAGAACTTTCTCATCTTAGTAAAATATTAAAATATCCAAAATATACAGATGGCGAATTGGAATTTACAATAGATATAAAAGATGTAAAAAAACAGAGTAGAGATGGCACAATAAATTTACTTATTAAAAATGGAGTGCTACATGTAGAAGAGTTAATGAGTGTTAAAAATAGTGACAAAATTAATTATAAACTTCATCTTATAAGTAAAATAGAGAAAAATAGTGCTTTAATAAATACAAAATTAATATCAAATGCGATAAACATAAATATAGATAAAAGCACATATGACCTAAAAAAGAAGATTTTAAAAGGAGAGTACAATCTTGATGTAGAAGATTTAAATAATCTTCACTTTTTAACAAATAGACCCTTAAAAGGAAATTTACAAATTAATGGTAATTACAAATACGATAATCAAATATACCTTAACGGAACAAGTAACTTTTTAGATGCAAAAACTAATTTTACATTAAAAAATAATCTTCTTAATCTAAATAGTGATGAACTCTCTATCGTAAAAATAACAGATATGCTCTATTACCCAAGAGTATTTAACTCATTTTCTACACTTAAAGTAGACTACAATTTAACAAATAAAACAGGAGAAGTAAGCTTAAATGCACTCAATGGACAATTAATAAAAAACAACTTAACAAAAACAGTAGACCTTGCAAGTGGTTTTGATTTAACAAGTGAAATGTACAAAGATAGTTTGTTGCGTGGAGTAATAGATAAAAATAAAATAGATTTTTCTTTAATAATGAACGGTCTGGAAGGTTATTTTAAAATTTTAGATGGATACATAAACCTAGAAACTGATGAAATAGATAGTAAATTTGATATTAAAATACAACACATGGATTTTAAAGGAACTATAAAAGGAAAACTAAATAAACCAGATATTAAACTAAGTGATTCAATTTATATAAAAAATAAAATAGATAAAGCCATAGAAAAAAACATCCCAAAAGAGTGGCAAGACACCGCCAAAGAGTTACTAGAACTATTTGGCACATAAAAAAGGACCGTTCAAAAATAGAAAAAATAGTTATGCCACAAAAACCATGAAAAGTTAACATGGATAAATAAATGGGATAATTTATCGGTTTATCTTGAGTATACAGAAGATACAAGAAGAGTCATTTATGCCACTAATATTATAGAATCTATCCATCGTCAGTTTAAAGCATTGACTAAAACTACTTTTTATGGGGATTTGGTTTTTCTATGAACCCATCTTTTATAAAACTAACTCCTTCATTTTTCATAGTTTTCCACTCTTCTTTTAGTGATTCTTTAGCTAGTACTTCATAAACAAAAATCCAATACTCATCTATATCATCTATTAATGATTCTGCTAATGTTTCATATTGTTTTTCAGTCGAACTTCCAGAGAATTTTTTATCATGCAAATATGCAAGAGTCATCAATACTGTATCTCTATTTTTTTCAATTATTTCATATAGATTATCTATGAGTTTAAAATCATATTTAAGTCCAAAATACAAGGCATAACTCATAGCTTCATATAATTTTTTATCTTTTCCTATTGCAAAAATATTATTTGCAATTTTTTCTATATCAGCAGCATCAACACTAAAGGCATCAAAAACATTTTCTTCGAGTAATGGAATTAAATATGGATAAATTAATACTAAATGATGAATTGTTTTTACAAAGTAATTTTTTGCATTTTCTGCCATTTTTTTATTTGATAAAACTTTTATAGCATAGTTTAAAATTGCAGAATTTGTTTTATTTTCACTCATTAAATCTAATGCAATATCTAAAAATGCTCGTACTTCATTTAATTTTAGATTGCCTTTATCGCTTGGAAATACAAAAGCATTAATTTTTCTAATCCAATGTTTAGTAGAAGCAATTGGTAATTTTAAAATCTCTGTTTTTTTGTGGTTAAGTAGTAAATTATATTTTCCTAGTTCTTGTGATAAATCTACTAAAAACTGCTCCGTCTCTTTATGGGTTTTTACATAGCAGGTGTAATCATCAATATTTCTAATGTAGCTATATTTTTTAGATAAAACTTCATCTACTGCAACAAGAACTATTTCAGATATTAAATTTGAAGAGTGTGGCCCTATTAAAATACCATTTGTTTCTGCATCTTTTAAATTTCTAGTTTTAACATCAATTTTATTATACCATTCTGTATCTTTTTTATTTTTTTTAGCTTCAGTTTTTCCAACTAAAGACCAAGGTATAGAATGGCTGTAAATACTTGGAAAACAACTAGAAATATCCGCTTTAACAATATAATTTTTATCAATTAGTAGGTCTGGCTCTGGATTATCATCAGTAATAAAATTCTTATAATTCATTTCAAATATATGCTTAGATAATAAATTTGGGCAATCATTTAAATTTATATCATCCATTTCTTGATGACAAGTTTTAAATATTCTAGAAGTATTATCTATTTTCCTTACATGTATTCTACTTATTTTATGTTTGCGATTTTTTGTTTTTTCTTTAAAATATTTTTGCAACTTACTCCAGTTATTGCTGAGTATAAAGCATTGATTTCTATATGCAATGGGGTTAGGAATAGCTAAAACTCTTGGAATATTTATATTCCTCATACTTTCATAGTGAATATATTTCTTCTGAGCAGTTGAAAATGTAAATTTAGGGGGAGGTGATTTACAAAAAGACAAAAACTTTTCAGAGCTTAGAAATGGAGGAATTTTTTCTGCAAATAAACCGTAACCCAATAAACCATCAAACAATTCTTCTTCTCCTAGTTCATCTAAATTATCTGAATAAGATTTTTTACCTTTTAATTTACAAGATTGTCTAATTTTGTTTTTTTTATTATCCATGTTGCTTAAATTATTGATAAAGACACAATTCTATGCCATTTTCTTTTTAATTCTTCTTTCAAAGTATTTATTATTGCATGTAATTTTGATGTATTCATTTTTTCCTAATATTTGCTTTAAAAAATAGTTGTCAGGCAACAAATGCGCACTATTATTTAAATATTTTAGATATTATATTTCATATTTTAAAATATAAGCTTAAAGCATACATGTTGAATTTCTAAAAAATATAGAATAATTGAGTTAAAAAACTCTATACAAATAAAAAAAAGGGTGAAAATGAAAATAGCTTTAGTGACTGGAGCTAGTAGTGGTATTGGGCAAGCCATTTGCAATACTCTTAGAAAAAATGGTTATAAAGTTTATGGTATAAGTAGAAACAGAAGTGATATAATCTGTGATTTGAGAGATACAAAATCTCTTAATATTAAGATAAAAGAGTTTTTAAAAAATTCCGATGTAAACTTACTTGTAAACTGTGCTGGTATTGGAATTTTTACCCAGCATGAAGATTTAAAAATAGAGCAAATAGAAACACTTATAGATGTAAATCTAAAAGCTCCTATAATTCTAACAAACTTATGCCTTAAAAGTCTCAAAAAAACAAAAGGTCATATTATTAATGTTAGCTCCATCGAAGCTACTCGTCACTCAAAATTTTCCGCTTTATACACAGCAACAAAAAGCGGTTTAAGAGATTTTAGCTTGACTCTATTTGAAGAGTTAAGAAAAGCAGAAGTTAAAATAACCAATATAAATCCAGATATAACCAAAACACCATTTTTTGATAAACTTAACTTTGAGCCTTCAAAAAAAGAAAATACCCATCTTAATCCTGAAGATATAGCTAAAACAGTACTACATGTAATCCAATCACCTTTTGCTGTTACAGACATAACAGTTCGTGCAAAAAAGTTTGAAATAGTAAAAAAACGATAAAATTAAAGTAAAAATAAGAGTCCTAGAAATGATGCTAAATTTCTCATTTAATACTACCCATCATTTTCTTTTTTATTTTATCGATTATCTCACACAATATATCATTATTAGGACTATTGTAATTTTCTAGATTGACTATAAGATGAGATACACCATCAAAACAATTTAAAGAAGAAAAACTTTTCTTATATTTACCACAGGGATATTTCTCTTCTTTTGTCTTATTGATTTTCTCTCTACACTTTCCACAATAACAATAGTCTATTAAGGTGCTTTCAAAGCATGGATTTGATGCTAAAAGAACTAAATTATTAATATCTTTTTTTTGGGTATTAAAATAGTTTTTTACTTTATTTTTACTATCCTTATCAGAATCAAACATTACAAAAATATTGTCATATGAACATAGATTGTTTTTTTCAAATTCCAATGACTCCATAGCAGGAACTGGAACTGGAACACTCTTGTAGCATCCACCACCTTTAAAATTACATTTGGTTACCACTATTTTATCTTTACCCCAAGATACTTTTATTTTGGATTGTGCTAACAAATCACAGCTACCGTTATATCCATTTAATTTAAAAATATTATAAATATATTTCAACTCCTCTTTACCTTCAAGTATGCACAATATTTTTTTATCTTTAAAAGTAGGTTTCTCAGTTAATTCTGGTTTAAATTGAGATAAAAAATCAATCACTGTTTTCTATCTTTGTAAATATATTGTTTAGTCTAGGTAAATTTCCTAAATAATTATTTTCATATAATGATAAAAAGTTTTCATATCCCTCTATGTTCTTATTTTCTTTAGGCGATGAGATGCTAGTTTCGTGTTTATTGTCCTTGTCTATAAAATGTATTTCATCGGCATATAAGTATTTCATATTGTATATATTGTGTGTAGAATAAAAGATTTGTATATTATTATCAATTATAAGTTTATTTAACAAAGGAACAAGCATAGAGTGTAACATGCTATCAAATTCATCTATTACCAATACCGTTTTTAATTTTTTAGCTATATAAATATCCATCAATAGTTTGAGTAACATTCTTGTGCCATCTGATTCTAATCTGTACTCCAAAGGTGTATTTGTATCGATACTATGGTATATCAATATATTTTTTATACTTGTGATTTGTTTAGCTTCATCATAACTAAATTCAACATCAATTTTATCTATATCTATCCCTATAGATACAAGAAATTTTTCAATAAAATTTTTAAGTTTTATATCATTCAAAATGTTAGTTGCAAAATTACCTTCATCCTTTTGTGATATGTCAAATTTTGCTGTATAAGCATTATTAATATTGGATAGATTAAGAATTGCACCTAAAAATTGTTTAATATGGACAAGATACGATAAGGATTTATCAAATTTATCGAACTCATTAAATAAAGATATTTTATCTTTAAGGTTATCAAAAATTAACTCTTTTGTATTGGCATCAATATCTTTGATATTTATTTTTTTATCTTTTCGATTAAAAAAAGTACTTCTTTTGTTATTGGAGACAACATAAAGTATCTCATTATCAATAGCAATATTATTTTTAAATTTATTTGATTCAAAAATAATTTCATATTCAAATTCAGTTGCAATTCCATTAATATGGATAACAAAATTGATGCCTAGCTCTGTTTTAACTTTAGCATGAGCAAATTTATTTTTAATAGACAATGGCATAATATTGCTATTTTCATTTCTAACGATTGCCCCTATCAAAACAATAGCCTTTAAAATAGTTGTCTTACCACTCGCATTTGCACCATATATAGAGATAAGTTTATTGTAGCTTTTATCTTCAAAACTAAAAACTCTATCATTATGATTTTCTTTAGTATAAACACTCGATTCCATATTTAAAACAACTTCCTCTTTTATAGAAAAGAAGTTTTTAATTTTAAGCTTTTTAATAAAATTCATCATGTCTCCTATTTGACCATGCTGTTATAGTTTGCGTAGTTTTGCTATGTCATCTCTTAATTTTGTTGCTTTTTCAAACTCTAAAGACTTGGCCGCTTCGTACATGGCTTTTGTCATCTCTTTTAGAATTTCTCTCTTTTCACTTGGTGGAATTTTATCTTTTTTTTCCATTTTATTAAATAATTCAGCTACATCTTCAACTTTTAAATTTTCATCCAATAGTCTCGTGGTTGATTGTGGTATTATTTTGTTTTTTTGATTGAATTTATGTTGCTCTTCTCTTCTTTTTTCTGTTAACTCTATGGCATATTTCATGGAATCTGTTATGCGTTTAGCAAACATAATAACTCTGCCATTTATATTTCTAGCGGCTCTTCCCATAGTTTGAATCAAACTTGTTTTACTTCTTAAAAACCCCTCTTTATCGGCATCAAGAATAGCCACAAGAGATACTTCTGGCAAGTCCAAGCCTTCTCTAAGAAGATTAATACCCACAAGTACATCGAACTCACCAAGTCTTAAGCCTCTTATTATTTGGTTTCTCTCAATTGCATCAGTATCGGAGTGCATGTATTTAACTTTAAGACCAAGTTCTAAATAGTAACGGCTTAACTCTTCACTCATTTTTTTTGTTAGTGTTGTAACTAATACCCTCTCATTTTTTTTTATTGTTTTTTTTATTTCATCAAATAGAGTCTCTACTTGAAATTCAGAATCTAATATTTCAACTTTTGGGTCAAGTAAGCCTGTTGGTCGTATAATTTGTTCGGCTATATTTTCATGACTTAACTCTATCTCTATTTGACTTGGAGTAGCTGAGACAAAAAGATAATTTGGGGCTTTATTTATAAACTCATTAAACATTAAAGGACGGTTGTCTAATGCACTAGGAAGTCTAAAACCATACTCTACTAAAACCTCTTTTCTACTTCTATCACCTGCAAACATGCCACGAAATTGCGGAAGACTTACATGTGATTCATCTACAATAACAAGATACTCTTTGCCAATAGATTCAAAATAATCAAACATGGAGTAGGGGGTTTCCCCCTCTTTTTTACCAGTTAGGTATCTAGAGTAGTTCTCTACTCCTTTGCAAGCTCCAGTTGCTTGCATCATCTCTAGATCAAACTCAACTCTACTTTTTAGGCGTTGATACTCTACTAATTTGTCCTCTTTTTGAAATGTTTTTAATCTTTTTCCTAGTTCATCTTCTATGCTCTTAATGGATTCGGCAAGACGAGTTTGTCCTACTATGAATTGATTAGTTGCATAGATAACTACTTTGTTTAAATTTTCAAGTTTTTCGTTATTTAAAGCTTTAAAATAGTAGATAGATTCAACTTCATCACCAAAAAATTCAATACGGACCGCTTTATCTTCATTATAAGCTGGATGTATATCTATTACATCGCCACTTACCCGAAAACAACCTCTATCAAAAAAATTGTCATTTCTTTTATAGCCCATATCGACAAGTTGTAAAAGTAGAGTTTTTTGATTTATCTCTTGTCCCACTTCTATAGCTTGAATCATCTCTTTATATTCAGCTGGATCACCAAGACCATAGTTGGCAGAAACAGAAGCTACACAAATAACGTCATCAAAACTAAGTAAAGATGTAGTTGCACTAAGCCTAAGGCGTTCAAGTTCATCGTTTATGGAGCTATCTTTTTCTATAAATAGGTCACTTCTTGGTATATAAGCTTCTGGTTGATAGTAGTCATAGTAGCTTATGAAATACTCAACATGGTTTTTAGGAAAAAAACTTTTAAATTCACTATATAGTTGAGCTGCTAGAGTTTTATTGTGTGTCATTATGAGAGTTGGCATTTGAAGACGAGATATAATTTGAGCCATCGTAAAAGTTTTGCCACTTCCCGTTACTCCTACCAAAGTTTGGTATTTATTGCCTTTTTTGATAGATGCTGTAAGTTTGTCTATTGCATGAGGCTGATCGCCCGCAGGAGAAAATGCACTATTTAATTGAAAGTTTGGCACTATTTTATCTCTTTTTTTATTCAAAATTTTTATATTTTTAAGTTATTATACCAAAAATTCAATTTATTTTGTTACAATTATAGTAAAATAGATGAGATAGAGTTACGATAGGTAAAATACTATTATTGATGAAAGTTGAAGAAAAATTTAAAAGAGGAATTATAAATGCATGAAGAGTTAAAAGAAAAAATTACAATAAATAGATTGTCAGATAAAGTAGATGATTTACTGATTATATTTGAAGAGATGAAGTCTCAAAATGATACATTAAGACAAGAGGTAATTACTCTAAAAGCGCAAAATGAAACAAAGAATATTCAGATAGATAAGCTTGAGGATAGTCTAATAAATAAAGATATAGAGTCGGACGATATTTTTAGTAAGATTGAGGAAGTTCTTAAGAAATGAGTAAACTAACAGTTTTTATAGGTTCAAAAAATTTTGATATAACTCTTGATGAAGAGTTTGCAAAGTTCTTCAAGGAAGATTTTAAAGATATTTTTGGAGAAAAAAGAACTATAAAGACTAAAGAACTTTTGTATGCATATGTTCAAAAAAGCCATAATGAGTTTACAAACAAACAAAAATACATGCAAATAGTAGACAAAATAGATGAGATAATATAAGGTTGGTTTAAATATATTAGTCAAATTATAAACAAGGAGGAAACCATACAAAAAGGTTTTACTATGATTGAATTAATTTTTGTAATTGTTATTTTAGGTATTTTAGCTTCTATAGCAATTCCAAAATTGGCAGCCACTAGAGATGATGCAAAATTAGCATCAATTAAGACAGATATAGGGTCCACACTACATGCTGTTCCAGCTTGGTATCAAGGTCAAAAAGATGTTAGATTAATGGAGGCAATTCACTTAGACGCAACAACTTGGAAGCAACAAACAACAGGTACACAACTGTATACATGGAGCGACCATGGCAATGTGTGCGTCACTTTAGCAGTAGTTGACATGAATATAACCGATTTTGTAAGCACACAATCAAGTTTTGCCGTTGAAGGTGTTGATTATAATTCAACAAATGGATTCTGGCTTTCAAACACAAATGTAGCTGGTGTTCCAGTTCTTAGGTTAGTAAAAGGCACACTTACAAGCGATGGTGCAGTAACTGCTCCAGTAAATCCTACTGCTAATTGCAATACATTATGGTCGCCTGACGGTTTTGGTCTAGTAGAACAAAATATTAGTATGGCTGGTAAAAAAATAGTTTGGTAATTATTTGAAAAAAAGATTAAATAAAAAAGTGAGATTAACTCCTGCTTTTACTATGGTTGAGCTTATTTTTGTAATTGTTATTTTAGGAGTATTAGCAGCAGTTGCTTTACCTAGATTGGCAGCTAGTCGTGATGATGCTGTGCTTGTAAAAGGCAAGTCGCAAATAAGCGCAATACGCAGTGGCATAGTTATGCAAAAATCTAAAAGACTTCTTGAGGGAACAACTCCATATAATCCAGTAACATTAGATAAAAACACAACTCCAACTGTACTTTTTAGTGATGGTGATTATGGAAATATATTAGAGTATGGTTTAGATATTGGAGTATCCGATGGAAAGTGGAATAGAGTAAGTCAAGATGCAAATGAATCTAAATATAATTTTTACTTAGAAGGTGTGGCAGTGTCATTTACTTATGATGCATTAACTGGTAGATTTGCTTGTGATCAACCAGCTACACAAATTTGTAAAGATTTGACACATTAGTTGTTTTATCTAATTTCTATTTTAAATTCTCCTTTGTCTCCTCTTGTATATATTTGTGAAGAGGAGTTAAAACAAGGCAATATAGTAGAAGTTACTCTTAAATCAAAATCTTGTTTAGGTGTAGTTGTTTCTAAAACTAAAAAACCAGAGTTTACATGCAGTAATATAGACTCCATAAAAGATGACTATTTTTGCAAGAGTGCTTTTGGTCTTGCAGAGTTTATTAGCCAGTATTATGTTTGTTCACTAGGCGATGCTTTGAATCTTTTTATTCCAATGACTAAAAACTCTTTACATGTAGATGTCTCTTGCAAGACAGATATAATCCTCTCAATTGAGCAACAAAAAGCTTATGACTTTATACAAAAACATGATAGATCTCTTCTGTTTGGCGATACAGGAAGTGGAAAAACAGAAGTATATATAAAAGCTATCGAAAAGACTATAAACCAAGGCAAAAAAGCTATTTTTCTTATGCCTGAAATTGGATTAACCCCACAAACAAAAAAACGGCTCAAGGATTCTTTTGGAGATAGAATAGAGATTTGGCACTCTAAAGTTAATAAGAAAAAGAAAAATGAGATCTTAAAAGCTTTACATGTAGGAGATATTTCAGTTATAGCTGGAACTCGTTCGGCACTTTTTCTACCAATAACAAAATTGGGTTTAATAGTCGTAGATGAAGAGCATGATGATAGTTATAAATCAAATCAAAGACCTCGTTATAATGCAAGAGATTTAGCACTTTTGTTTGCTAAAAGAAAAAATGCAAAAATAGTTTTAGGAAGTGCAACACCATCTTTAGGTAGTTTTAAAAATCTTCCAAAATATAGACTTAAAGGTACTTATTTTAAATCTAAAAAAGTTATACATTTTGAAAATGATAATAATAAATTTTCAGATTCAATGGTAAAAAAAATATCAGAGCATCTTAAAAAAGATTCTCAAGTAATTGTTTTTCTTCCAACAAGAGCTAATTTTAAATATATTACATGTCAAGAGTGCGGTGAAAAAGTTTTGTGTCCTCACTGTTCTGTTGGTATGAGTTTGCATTTAAACTCAAATGCTTTAAAGTGTCACTATTGTAATTTTACTCAAGCTATTCCCAAAGTGTGTCCTAATTGCAACTCTACACACATGTACTCAAGTCGCATTGGAACAGCAGAAGTTGTAAAAAGACTTCAAAATATTTTTTCTACAAAAGTGATAGAAAAGTTTGATCATGATGAGGTAAAAACTCAAAAAAAACTCAAAAAAAAATTAAATGATTTTAATGAAAAAAAGATAGATGTTTTAGTTGGAACTCAAATGCTTGCAAAAGGGCATGATTACCATGGAGTAGGATTGAGTGTTATAATTGGCATAGATACCATATTGAATTTACCAGATTTTAGGGCAAGAGAACGAGCTATGTCCCTTCTTCTTCAAGTAGCAGGAAGAAGTGGTAGAAAAGGCTTAGGCGAAGTCTATATACAGACACAAAACAGAGATTTTTTTGAAGATTTTTTTGAAGATTATGAATCTTTTTTGAATGATGAATTGTACTACCGTGATAAATTTTATCCACCATATAAAAAACTTTTAAAAATTTTAGTTAGTCATGTGAGAGATGAAAAAGCAAGTCAAATTTTAAATGAAGTTGTAAAGATAGCCAGTCAATTTTCTAAAGTGGAAGTAGTAGGATACGGCAAGGCAAATATAGAAAAAATAGCAAATAAATATAGATACAACATGTTACTAAGAAGCTCTAATGCAAAGGAGTTATTAAAATTTGCTCACTCCTGTAAACATCTTAAAGTTGAGATTGATATAGATCCATTATCTTTCTCTTAATGGTTTTTTTGTATAATAACTTATGATAAAAAGATACCCAACAAATAAGATACATGTAGGTGATGTGGCAATTGGTGGAGATGCTCCTATTTCTGTTCAATCAATGACATACTCAAAGACTCATAATGTAAAAGAGACACTCAAGCAGATAAAAAGGCTTCATTTTGCAGGGTGCAATATTGTTCGTATTGCTGTTTTAGATAATGAAGATGCAAGGGCTTTAAAATTAATTAAAAAAGAGATTAAACTTCCTCTAGTCGCCGATATCCATTTTAACTACCGCTTAGCTTTAATTGCAGCTGAAGTAGTGGATTGTATTCGTATTAATCCCGGCAATATTGGCAATAAAACAAAAGTTAAAGAGGTCGTAAAAGCTTGTAAAAATAGAAATATACCTATACGCATTGGAGTGAACTCTGGAAGTTTGGAAAAAGAGTTCGATATTAAATATGGACAAAGTGTAAAAGGAATGGTGGAATCTGCTCTTTATAACATTAAATATCTTGAAGATTTAGGTTTTAACAATATAAAAGTCTCTTTAAAAGCAAGTGATGTACAAAGAACAGTTGGTGCATATCGTATGCTTCGACCTTTAACAAACCACCCTTTCCATGTGGGAGTAACAGAAGCTGGAACACTTTTTCACTCTACAATAAAATCTTCTATTGCTCTAGGAGCACTTTTGCTTGATGGCATAGGCGATACCTTGAGAGTTTCCATAACAGGAGAACTTGAAAAGGAGATACATGTAGGAAGAGCGATACTAAAAGATAGTGGCATTATGAAGAGTGGGGTAAACATTATTTCATGCCCAACTTGTGGACGCATAGAAGCCGATTTAGTTAAAGCAGTCGCACAAATAGAAGAGAGAGTAAAAGATATAAAAACACCATTAAATGTGTCCGTGATGGGATGTGTGGTCAATGCTATAGGTGAAGCAAAACATGCTGATGTGGCAATTGCTTTTGGAAAAACAGCGGGACTTGTGATGGTTAAAGGCATAGTTGTTGCAAAATTAAAAGAGGATGAGTTAGTGGATAGATTTATGTTAGAAGTAGAAAAAGCAGCAGTCGATGGATAATTTATACAATATAAATATAGAGCGTTCTGTATTAAGTTCAATTCTTTTTCATCCCTCTTCATTTGAAGAGACAGCATCTATATTAAAACCAAGAGATTTTTATCTTCCAGCTCACAAGTATATATTTGAAGCTATGGAGGCTTGTGAGAGAGATGACCTTCCTATAGATGAAGAGTTTGTAAAGAAAAAATTAAACCAAGAGGAACGCTTTGATGAAGATGTGATGCTTGAAATTCTCTCTACTAACCCATTGCCCTCTATAAAAGCATACATAGAAGAGATACGCGAAAAATCTATAAAAAGAGAGTTAGTAAAATTAACAGGAGACATAAGAGAGGTTGCAGTTGAGAAAGATTTACCCTCAAGCGAAGTAGTAGATTTAGTTCAACAAAAACTCTATCAAATAACATCAGATGGTAAAAATAAAGAGTTTAGAGATGCTCCTGAAATTAGCCATGCAACAGTATCGCATATTTTAGAGATGAAAAAAAGAGGAAATGCAGGAGTTGTAGGGTTAAATACAGGATTTAAAGAGTTAAATAAATTAACTACAGGTTTTGCAGATGGAGATCTAATTATAGTAGCCGCACGACCTTCGATGGGTAAAACAGCATTTACATTGAATTTAGCCCAACAAGTATTAGATGACAATAAAGGTGTTGCTATATTTTCACTAGAGATGTCAGCAGAACAGTTAATGCTAAGAATGCTTAGTGCTAAAACTTCTGTGCCACTTCAAAAGCTTAAAGTTGGCGACATGGATGATGGTGAGTGGAGTAGACTTAATGAGGCTATCGATAATATTAGTACTAAGAAATTTTTTGTTGATGATAATGGAAATGTAAATATTCATAATATAAGATCAAAATTGAGAAAATTAAAAACACAACATCCTGAAATATCACTTTGTGTTATAGACTATTTGCAATTAATGACAGGAGCAGGAAGTAAAGATAGACATCAAGAAGTTAGCGATATAAGCAGAGGTTTGAAACTTTTAGCTCGTGAATTAGAGATGCCAATAATAGCTCTTTCGCAGTTAAATCGTGGAGTTGAGAATCGTCATGATAAGCGTCCCATGATGAGTGATATTCGTGAATCTGGAGCAATCGAACAAGATGCTGATTTGATCATGTTTATTTATCGTGATGATATATATCGTATGCGTGAAGAGAAAGATAAAGAGCAGAAGTCTAGAGTTGGAGAAGGAGTAGAGTACAAGAGTAATTTTCGTGAGAAACCAGAAGAAAAAGCCGAACTTATTATTGGTAAAAATAGAAATGGACCTATTGGTGTTGTTGATATGATATTTCAAAAAGCTTGTACTAAGTTTATAGACTCTAATGAAATTTTTGTAAGGAAAATTTACGATGAATCCAATACGGATACAAGAGAAGCCACCATAAGTATGCCATCAGTTTAATGCAAAGTTTACCGCTTTTTATAACTAAAAGAGAAATTTTTTCTACTTTTTTTCTACTTGCGGTACTTTTTTCTTTTTCACTTTTATATCAGTTCTACAAATACAAGCAAATCACAACTTACTCTTTACATGTAACGACAGCAAAAGTGATAAAGCACTATAAAAAAAAGAGTGAAACTGGTGAGATATATACTGTTTTAAAACTAAAAAATAGAGATTTTATCTTTTATACTGCTTATTGGAAGCCTTTAGAGGTAGATAGAAATGATGAGCTAAAGGTGATATTTGATACTAAAAAAATAGATTTTTATGAATATCTCAAAGGTTTTTATGCTTCTGCAAAGTCTTTACATGTAGTGAAAAAAAATGGAGAAAATGGTCTTGTAGACTTTGTAGTAAATCAGCATACCGATCTCACTTCACAAGAGTTATATAGAGCTTTATTTTTTGCAATTCCAATTTCAAAAGAGTTAAGAGAGGATATAAACAAGTGGGGTATTGCCCATTTAGTAGCTATTAGCGGTTTTCATCTTGGAATTTTAAGTTCTATTTTATTCTTTTTTTTTAAATATATTTACACTTTTTTTCAAGATAAGTATTTTCCCTATAGAAACAGAATGGCAGATTTAGCTTTTTTGGTTTTTGTTGTTTTGGGGTGTTATATATATTTTATAGATATGCCTCCATCAGTTGTTAGAGCTTTTGTTATGAGTATTATAGGCTTTCTTTTATTTTCAAGGAATATTAAAATTATCTCATTTGGAACTTTATCTTTTACTATTGTTATAGTTTTAATCTTTTTTCCTAATTTGCTTTTTTCAATTGCTTTTTGGTTTTCAGTTATGGGAGTTTTTTATATTTTTCTATTTTTATATCATTTTTCAAATCTTAATAAAGTGGCTATATTTATTCTTTTAAATTTTTGGGTATATGTTTTAATGCTTCCAGTAGTCCATTTTGTTTTTGATGTTTTTAGTTTTTATCAGCTATTTTCACCTCTAATAAGTATGCTTTTTATACTTTTTTACCCACTTAGTTTAGCTTTACATGTTATGAATTTAGGCGGAAGTTTAGATAGTTTTTTAATTTGGTTTTTCTCTTTACATATAGAAGTATATTTAATAACTACTCCACTTTGGTTTTTTGTGAGTTATCTTATAGTGTCACTATTGGCTATTAGATTTAGATATATCGCTTTTTTCTTGCCTATTTTCTCTTTGTCTCTGTTTTTCATCTAATACAGAACATAATTTTGCTCCATATATATAAATAAGCCATGAAAAATAGACCCATAAAAAGAAGAACATTAATATGCTAAATGAACCATAAATACTAAGATAAGTCTTGTTATAAGCCACATAGTAGATAAATAGTGATTTTGAATTGTACCATATAAAGGAGGTAATAAAAGAGGCTAAAAGGGTACTTTTTTTCTTTAGTATTTTGTTAGCAGAAACTACAAACATGATAAAAAACAGAAACCAGATGATAAAATATGGCAAAGATGGAAGTATATTAATTGAGCTTGTTATATCATTTGAACTTAAAAAGTTATTGATAATAGATGAAAGATAAAATGAGAGACTAAGTCCTATAGGCATCAATACAAGCATACTCCAGTAAGTTACAACCGACTTCCAAAGAGTTCTTTTTTTTGTGTTAAAAACTTGACTCATAATTTTTTCATAATCTAAAAAAAACATCATAGAGACATACATAATAAATATAAAACCAGTTATGCCCATGCTTCCAGTATTTTCTATTAACTTGTTTAGATAAGGAGCTACTAAATCTTGTTTAGCAGGAATAATGGAGTTAAATATAAAGTTTTGAATCTTTTCATAATATTCTTCAAAGCTTGTCATTTTTGTAAAAATAGTAAAAGTGATAAGCAAAACAGGGATTAAAGAGAGTATTGTATGAAAACTTAAAGATGAAGAGTAGTGAGCAATAGAAGGGTCTTTTACATCTTTTAAAAACTTTAATACTTCATCTTTAGTCGGCACTTATAGACCCATTTTGCTGGGGTTTAGTATATTGTTTGGGTCAAATGTTTTTTTTATAGAGCGAAAAAGTTCCATCTCCCCATCACTAAAAGCTAAATTCATATAAGGAGCTTTACTAAGACCAATTCCATGTTCTCCACTTAGTGTTCCTTTTAAGGCAATTGTAGCTTTAAAAACCTCTTCTATAGCTTGATATCCAATTTTTAACTGTTCTTCATCACTTCCATCTATCATAACATTTGTATGAACATTGCCATCACCAGCATGTCCAAAACATGGTATTTTTACACTATATTTTTTTGAAATTATATCAATTTGCTTAAGTAGTTCTGGAAGTCTATTTCTAGGAACAGTTATATCTTCATTAAGTTTTTTACTACCATATATTGTTATGCTTTGGCTAGCATTTTTTCTTGCAAACCATAGACTATCTTCCTCTTTTTTATCTTTTGCAATTTTAAAATTAATAGAGTTATTCTCCTTAAATTTAGTCTCTAAAATTTTGAGTTGATTCTTTAGTTCAATATCAAGGTTGCCATCTATGGTAACTATCAAAATAGCTCCAGCTTCACAAGGAAGTCCTTTGTTATATTTTTTTTCAACAGCTTGTATGGTTAAATTATCTAAAAATTCCATGGCTACGGGAGTAACTCCAGCGGACATGGTTTTGTAAACTGCATTCATAGCATCATTTACAGTTGAAAAAACACCCATCATGCTTTGGCTTAATTTTGGTTTTGCAATAAGTTTTAATGTTATCTCTGTGATACATCCAAGAGTGCCTTCACTAGCAATAATGATTCCAGCTATGTTGTATCCAGCAACATCTTTGATAGTTCTTTTTCCTGCTCGTATAATTTGCCCATTTGGAATAACAACACGCAATGCCATTACATAATCTTTTGTTATACCATATTTTGCAGCTCTCATGCCACCAGCATTTTCACTCACATTTCCACCTATTGTAGAGTAGTGTTCACTTGCTGGATCTGGCGGATAAAAAAGACCCACTTTTTCAACTACATGTTGTAAGTCCATGTTTATGACACCCGGTTGCACTACCGCAACCATATTTTCCATATCAATTTCAAGAATTTTATTCATATGTTTTTCATATGCTAGTATCACACCACCTTTGGCTGGAAGTGCACCACCGGTAAAACCACTGCCCGCACCACGAGGAGTGATAATAATTTTGTGTTTATTGCAGTATGTAAGTATACTGCTTACATCTTGTTCATCTCTTGGGAATATAACTAAATCTGGTTCATATCTACATCGAGTAGCATCATAAGAGTAAGCTATTAAGTGAGCTTTGTCATCATATACATTTTCATCTCCAAGTAATTTTTTAAAATAATCTATATATAAAGATTTCATCTATTTTCCTATCATTTTTCTATAGTGGGTATCGTAATCTTCTATATAAGTGCTATTCCAATTCATCCAATTAGCTTTTATCTCTTTTACTCTTGTGTAAAAAGGGACTTCAGCTTTTTTTATAATCAAGTCAGTTTTTAACTCTTTTACTACTTTAAAGTTGTTGCAATCAACAAAATAACTACTATTATTGAGTGCAAAAAATATGAGTCCTGCCGAGTTTATTCTACACATTTTTTGAAAATTCTTTTTATTTGGATTTGGTTTAAGCTCTTTTGCTAAGTATGCGCCAACTATATCTGGATGAATCCAGCTTATGCCTTCAAATTGTTTTTTAACTTTCTCGTAAATTTCATAGCTAGGGACTACCATTAAAACTCTTTTATATAGGTAATTTAGTGTTATTTTGTCTCCTATTGCAGGAGTTATTCCAGATTTTGGAAAAGCGATTTGAGTTAAATATTTGTATTCTCCGAACTCTATAGTCGCTCTATTGCCATCTTTTTTTATAACATTAGCATGTGCAATAATAGTAGAAATATTGTTTTCAAAAGTATGGACAATAATGCCCGATGATCCTATAACTATATCATTTGAATCTTGAATAATAGCAGTTTCTCCCTCAATATTAAGTATTTTTGTACTAAATTCATTGAAAATTGATTTAGCACTTAAGCTATGCGATGAGATTAAAAATATACCAATAATAATTAATAATTTATGCAATAAAACTCCTTTTAGTTTTGTATATAAATGTAAATATATTATACAATAACAGTTTTTAAGAGTCGTTTAGCTAAAATAGAATTTTCAAGGAGGATTTAAACATGATAAGATTATTTTTTATATTGATATTTTGGCTAGTTTCGCTTAGCGCTTCAACTCTACATGTAGAAAAATGGGGTCAAGGTGAAACATTTTTAACTTTTTTAGAAAACAATAAACTCCCTCTTTCAATATATTATAATTTAGACAATCTAGAGCAAGAGTTAGCTACTGAGATAATGTCTAATGTTAAGTATCAAATTCTTAAAAGTGATGATGGCACTATTGAACAGGTTCTAATTCCAATAGGAGAAGAGCTACAACTTCACATTATTAAACGAGCCGACAAGTATGAGTTTACTACTACTCCTATATCGTATCAAGAGCAGAAACTTTCAGTTACTATTGATATTGAAAACTCTCCCTATCAAGACATTATTAATGAAACAAATAACTACCTTTTAGCACATGAATTTATTCAAGCTTTTAAAAATAGTGTAAATTTTAAAAGACTTCAAAAGGGCGATAGAGTAGTTATTTTCTATACAAAAAAAACAAGATTAGGCAGACAATTTGGATCACCTAAAATTGAAGTTGCAATGATTGAAGAGAGAGGTCGTAAAAATTATGTTTTTAGTTATAACAGTGGTAGATTTTATGATATAAAGGGTAAAGAGATAGCGGGATTTTTTTTAGCTAAACCAGTTAATTATCATAGAATTTCAGATGGCTTTACATACAAAAGATGGCATCCAATTTTAAAAAAATATAGAGCACATTTAGGCATAGATTATGCTGCTAAAACAGGTACTTCTATAAGAGCCGCAAGTCATGGCAAAATAATTCAATTGGGCAATAAAGGCGGT
Source organism: Sulfurospirillum sp. (assembly GCA_016735235.1). Classification (GTDB taxonomy): domain Bacteria; phylum Campylobacterota; class Campylobacteria; order Campylobacterales; family Sulfurospirillaceae; genus Sulfurospirillum_A. Next base: position 23,695 of record JAERRW010000079.1, read on the forward strand.
TACGGGAAATGTATTACAATAAAACATAGTAATGGTTATAAGACTTTGTATGCCCACATGAATGGCTACAAAAAAGGTATGAGAGTAGGAAGGAAGGTTAAAAAAGGGCAAACTATAGGTTATGTTGGAAGTACTGGACTTAGTACCGGTCCTCATTTGCATTTTGGTTTATATAAAAATAATCGTGCAATAAACCCAAATAGTGTAATTAGAGTTACAAAATCTAAGCTAAAAGGCAAGACAAAAGAGGAGTTTTTCACATACTCTAAAAAGCTACAAAAAGATATACAAGTTGCACTAGTTAATTATGAAAATCCAACAAAAGAGAAATCTTTTGATTATATTGTAAGTTTAGATGAAGAGTTTATTAATTAGGATACTAAATGCCTGCGAGTAGAGAGATAGAAAATGAGATAAAAATAGTAGAATCTTATCTTTCTGGTAAAATAGATTATGAAGTATCTGTATCAGATTTAGCAAAGCATCTTAAATCTATAAAAACATATAACGAGACAATTTTTATCTCACTTTTAAAAAAATTTCCAAATGATATTTTTGGAGATTTAGTACTTGAACTGCCAGAATATTACCTTAAAAAGATCATAGAAAATATACCAGCAGAACAGTTAAGTAAAGCTATTGAAGACCTTGAGAGCGATGATGCAACTGACCTTCTTCAAGATATTGAACAGATAGATGAACAGATAGCCGAAGAGATTCTTTCAAGCTTAGACAAAGAAGACCAAGAAGATATTAAGCGTCTTAGACAATATGACGAACAGATAGCCGGCGCTTATATGCAAACAGAGGTTTTTACAGCTTCTTATGATGAAAAGATACATTTAGCAGTAGATAGATTAAGAGATTTAAAGCAAAAAGGTGAGTTAGAAAATGTTCATCAAGTCTTTATAGTAGAAAAATTAGGTAGATTAATGTTTACAATTCTTTTAGAAGATTTGATAACATTTGACTTTAGTAATAGTTTCAAAAAAGAGCTTGAAGGCAGAGAAGATAATTTTAAACTAAGACATGTGAAAGATGATGAAGATATATCTAAAGTAATTGGACTTTTTGAGGATTATGATCTTTTATCTTTACCTGTAACGAATTACCAAGGAAAACTATTAGGTAGAATTACTTCGGACGATATTCATGATATTATTGAAGAAAGAGCAACAGATCAGATATACAAATTAGCAGGTGTTGATGATGAGATAGAGCATGAAGAGAGTATATATCAAGCTGGAAAATCTAGACTTATTTGGCTTTTATTGAATCTTTTTACTGCTATATTTGCTTCGGTTGTAATAGGGCAGTTTGAAGATGTTTTAACAGCTTATGTGGCACTTGCGGTTTTAATGCCTATAGTTGCATCTATGGGTGGCAATGCTGGAACACAATCTCTTACTATTATGGTTCGTCAATTAGCTATTGGCGAAATAAATATAAAAAATGCAAAAGAAGCTATACGAAAAGAGATGATACTCTCTATAGTAAATGGATTAGTATTTGCAGTTATTATTGGTTTTGTAGCTTTTGCTTGGTTTGGTAATAGCAAAATTGGCTTTATTATAGCAGCATCAATGCTCATAAATCTTCTTTGTGCAGGATTAATAGGCTCGATGGTTCCATTAATACTAAAAAGAGCAGGAGTTGATCCGGCCATTGGAAGTACTGTTGTTTTAACAACTTCAACAGATATAGTCGGGTTCTTGAGTTTTTTAGGACTAGCTAGTTTGGTACTAATTTAATGATAGAATTTTTAAGACTTGAAGATTGTATAGATTCAGCTTATGTAAAACCAAAAAGTATAATTTATCTACAAAATGGTATTGAAAAACAATGGGACATAATAGATGCTCATGATAGTGTAGCTATACTTTTGTATCATGAAGAGTTAGATTCATTTGTTTTTGTAAAGCAGTTTAGACCATCTGTATATCTCAAAAATAGAGATGGGTATACTTACGAGCTTTGTGCTGGATTAGTAGACAAGCAAAAGAGCCTTAAAGAGATAGCTTATGAAGAGATTTTAGAAGAGACTGGCTATGATGTTCCATTGGAAAAAATAGATAAAATAACCTCTTTTTATACAGCAGTAGGTTTTACTGGTGCTAGTCAAACTCTCTATTTTGTAACCATAAATAGTAGTATGAAAGCAAGTGAAGGTGGAGGAATAGATAATGAGAGTATAGAGGTTATTTATATAAAAAAAGATAATGTTATGGAGTTTATGTTTAATGAAAAAATAGTGAAAACATCAGGATTGATGTTTTCACTTATGTGGTATTTTAAAAATAAGAATTAATCAATGCTATAGAATAATTCAGGTCTATACTCAAAATACATGGTGTTATGATGATGCCATCTTCCACCCCAAATAAAACCATATGTTTCAAATATATCTACTATTTTTTTTGGAATTTTATTTTTATTTGATTGTTTAACATGTATATCTATGGCTATACCAAGACTGTGGCTATTTAGTCTATCTGTTTTTAAAGTGTCTTCATATTGAAAAGTTCCTGCTATATTAATTAAGAATTTATCATATTTTTTTGGTAGTTTTTTTAATTCATCTACTACTTTTCTTAGCTGTCGTGACGCATTTTGTTTTTGATTAAATAGAATTTTTGAGCCATCTACCCACTCAACATGTATTAAGTTGTCTGTAACTTCTTGTTTGCTATTTCCATATAATTTTCTTAACAATGCATCATTTCTAAATTTACCAGCATTAGTAGTAGGCGATGCAATAGGAGTAAATGGTTTATATGTTTGAGAAATAGTATCTTTAATGCTAGGCTTGTTTGTCATCTCTTCAGTAGTTTTATCTATATAGTCGTGGTACACTAAAGTGCTGTTGTCATCAAAATATAGTATGTTTTCTTTGAACTCTACAATACTTGGATATGCTTTTACAAAAATATTTTGTGTAAAAATTGGTACTTTCGGTTGTATTACTAAGCCCTCAACTCTATCTATTAAAAGTGAATTATTTTTAACACTACTTAGATTCTCACCAACATGCAAGTCAGAAATCACAGTTTTACCTATGACATGTCGACTCTCTTTACCGCTAGTTTCTGTTTTTATGCCCCACACATTGTGCATGACCATGGCTCTATTGTTTACCTCACCAACATAGAGCATAATATGACCTTTTAGGTAGATAAGGCTTAAAAAAGCCACACCATGATCTATTATTATTCTCTCTTTCTCTTTGTTTTTTAACTCTTTGAAAGATATGTACTCTCCAGCACTTTTTTGTGCTGCAGAGTTTCGTGGAAGCCATAGACCAAATGGAGCAAGAAAGTCTTTAGTCATAGCAGAACAGTCTCTATTTTGTAAGTATCCCCCCCAGCCATATTTTTCACCTAAAAGCTCACTACTTATATTAAGAAGATTTGTTTTATTGAATTCTAACGGCATGTTACTAGCTTTGGTTTTAGGTATGCGAACTTCAATTTTATTTGCAAATCTTGTGTACATGTAGGAGTAAAAAAAACCACCTTTTTCTTGCATAAGTGGAAATTGTGAACCAAGTTTTGCATGTACAATATACTTTTGCTTATCTGAATATATAGGAATATTATCTTCTGTAATAACAATCTTTTTTGAATTTTTAAATTCATTTCTACTTTTTGCATCTAAGAGTGCAAAACTATTACGAGGCAACCAGCCTGTTGTAACTGGATTTTGTACAAATGCCCAAGCACCATTATTGGAGTAGTGAGATATAAGTAGAGGTGTATTGACATGTAGTAGTGTAGTTTGCATGTAATCAAATGGAAAACCCTCTCCCGGCAGTGTAGTTTTTAGATAAAAAGGCTTAAAAGTTGGTAAGTTTCTTACTTGTGTATCTTTAGTTGTGATGGCATAACTTATATTTTGATTGTATTTTTCAAAGTTTGTTGTTTTTATTATATTGTCTATTTCGCTAAGATCCCAAGGTAAAATATTTTCAGCATAGTATCTGTTCTCTTTTCTATAAACAACATTAGCCCAAGAAGCACTCTCTTTACTTATGCCTATAGAATTAATAGCCCAAGGCATAAACTCTCTTGAGTTAAAACTCTCCATTTCTACATGTAGAGGTTTAGTGTTTGTGATTAGATAATCAGTTTTTTGTTCATATTTTAGTACTTCTGTATCTTTGTGTCCACATCCTAAAATGAGGGCTAAAATAGGTATTATTAATAATTGTTTCATAAATGTTATAATATCAAAAAAATTAGGATTTTAGTTGAAATTGCTTAAAAAAATTAAAAAATTACTTAAAAAACAGAATATACTACTCACTGGCGGTGGCGGAGTTGGCAAGAGCTATTTAACTATGGAAATTATAAGTTCATTAAGAAGTGATGATAAACAAGTAGTGGTTTTAGGTAGCACTGGTGTGAGTGCGGTCAATATCAACGGCAATACTATTCACAGTTTTTTCTGTTTTGGAATTTCAAATAATCTAGAAGAGATGAATAGAAATGATAAACATGTAAAAAATAGACTAATAGAGCTAAACAAGATGTTAAGCAGTGCAGATTTGCTTGTAATTGATGAGATAAGCATGGTTAGTAGTGATTTGATGGAGATGATACTCTATAGGCTTAAGAGTGGTAGTTTTGAAGGAAGATTACTTTTTGTGGGTGATTTTTTTCAACTTCCTCCTATAAGACCACGAGTCTCAACTAACTCTTTGTTTGAAAATCAAGAGTTTGCTTTTGAGAGTTCGGCTTGGCAATATTTTAACCCTTATATAGTAGAATTAACTCATACAAAAAGAACTAAAGATAATGAATTTTTTTATATGTTAAATCGTATTAGAGTAGGAGAATTAGATGATAAGGTTGGTCATTATCTTGAGAGTCTTAGAGATCATACACATGTAATTGATAAAAATCCTACCATACTTTATGGAAGAAACAGAGAGGCCGATATAGTAAATCTACAGAGACTTAAAGAGTTACAAAGTGAGCCTATTGTGCTAAAAGCTAAAGAGACTATGCATCTTACTTCTCTACATGTAAATAGAGTAAAAACTTGGAAAAAAAATTTACCTGTATCTGTAGAGCTAACTTTAAAAGTTGGAGCTAGTATTCTTTTTTGTACAAATAAATGGGGGTCATACTATAACGGCGAAAGAGGCATAGTAATTAAACTTGATGAAAAGGAAGTTGTGGTAGAAAAAGTAAATAAAAAAGTGGTAAAAGTGCAAAGAGCAGAGTATACATTGAGTGAAAATATAGTACTTAATAACAAAATAGAAGAGAAACCTTTAGTAACGATAGAACAATTTCCTCTAAAATTAGCCTATGCAATTACAATACATAAATCTCAAGGCATGAGCATAGACTCTTTGGTGTGCAACATAGACAATATTTTTGAAAAGAGTCAATTTTATGTAGCGATAAGCAGGGCACAAAACCCTAAGAATCTCTTTTTAGACTATAGTTATAGTAATTTTTTCAACCATCTAAGAAAATGCATACAAATTTCACCAAAAGTACAAAGTTTTTATAAAAATAGTAAAATATATAGAATTGAAGAAGATAGTTCTTGAGGAGTTTAAACTGCGTAAAATATTTCTAATATCATGTTTTTGTCTATTTTTGCAGGCAAAAGAGACTTTGTATGTGAATGAATTTGAAGTTAATCTTTTTAGTAAATTATCAAAAGAGCTTATACTAATAGAGACTTCTATGATATTTAAGGGGAGCGATGTAGAGATAAATAATTTTAAAATTATAGATGCCCTTAATGTAGTTATAGGAAGTTTTTATGCAGAAGATTTATTGACATCAAAAGGGAAAGAGGGCTTAAAAGAAGCCATCATAGGCTACACTAGCAATAAATATAACATAGATATAGATCATATTTATATACAAAAACTTTATATTGTAAAAAATGTAACTAGCAAAACAATTATAGACGCACTTAGAGCAGAGGGTTATATAAAAAAATAGTAAATTTAAAACTCATAATCATTGCATAATTATATCAAATTCATGAGGAACGATAGCCTTAAAAATAGAGTCATTTAAAAAAGTATTTATTGACTGGTTGAAAAACTCTATTAAAACTCTATTTTCTAACTGGTCACTGTATGCAATCATATCTATTGTTCCATTTTTTTCGTGCATTGTATATGTTATATCTCCATAAGTAGTTTCATATATATTGTCATCTATATTTTTTGCATTTTTGAAAATTTCTGTTAAGTTTGGTATATTTTTTAGGTTTGTAATAATAGCTTGTTCTAATTCTGGTTCTATTATTGTAACTTTATCTTGAGAAAAATATATCTTTTTTTTTATAGGAGTCGTGTATATCCAAAGAGCTTTTGCTTTTGAAGATGCATAAAAACTTCCTGTATACACTATTTTTGAATTTTCTTCATTTGTTATTGTCTGCTTGAAATCACTACTAATAGTATCAAAGTCAAATACTTGGGCAATTAAAATATTACATGTAAGTAAAAAAGCCATAAAAAGTCTCATTAATTTATCCTAAAATTTTTTTATATGATTTTATCAAAATAATAGCAAAAATATGATAAAATTCGTATCTTTAAAGAATGGACATAGGATGGTTAAAGAATGCTAGGTATAATAAAAAAGATTTTTGGAACACAAAATGAAAGAGTAATCAAACAATATATAGGTAAAGTAAACCAGATAAATGCTCTTGAAGGTATTTATGAGAAGATGAGCGATGATGAGTTGAAATCTACATTTAATGATTTTAAAAAAGAGATTCGCAATAAAACAAAATCGACAGACAACATACTTAATGATGTATTTGCTATAGTAAGAGAAACGGGCAAGAGAACAACAAATATGAGAATTTTTGATGTTCAAATGATAGGCGGTATTGTTTTAAACCAAGGCGATATTGCTGAGATGAAAACGGGTGAAGGTAAAACATTAGTTGCAACACTTCCAGCTGTATTAAATGCTATGAGTGGAGATGGTGTACATGTTGTAACAGTTAATGATTATCTAGCTCATCGTGATGCAACTGACATGTCTGTTATATATAATTTTTTAGGTCTTAGTGTGGGAGTCATAGCTGCTAATACAGAAGAAGAGAGAAAAGCACAATATAATTGTGATATAACTTATGGAACAAATAATGAGTATGGTTTTGATTATCTTCGTGATAACATGCGCTACTCTTTAAGTGAAAAGATACAAAGAAATCATAATTTTGTTATAGTTGATGAAGTCGATTCAATTTTAATTGATGAAGCAAGAACACCTCTTATAATCTCAGGACCTACCGACCGAACTCTCGATGGCTACAAAAGAGCTGATAATGTTGCTCAAAAACTACAAAAAGATATAGATTTTAAACTTGATGAAAAAAATAGAACAATATCATTAAGTGAAGAGGGAAATGTAAAAGCAGAAAAACTTTTTGAAGTCGATAATTTATATAGTATAGAGAACGCAATTCTTTCACATCACCTTGATCAAGCTTTAAAAGCGCGATATCTTTTTGAAATTGATGTTGATTATGTTGTAAAAGATGGAGACATAATTATAGTCGATGAGTTCACAGGTCGTCTTAGTGAAGGAAGAAGATTTAGTGAAGGTCTTCATCAAGCACTTGAAGCAAAAGAGAGAGTTAAGATCAAAGAAGAGTCTCAAACTCTTGCAGATATAACTTTTCAAAATTACTTTAGGCAGTATAAAAAATTAGCAGGTATGACTGGAACCGCACAAACCGAAGCGACCGAGTTTGCTCAAATATATTCTCTTGATGTTCTCTCTATTCCTACAAACTTACCTATGATAAGAGAAGATAAAAATGACCTTATATATAAAACAGAAAAAGAGAAATTTGAAGCTGTAATTGTAGATATAAAAAAGCGTCATAAAAAAGGACAACCAGTTCTTGTTGGTACGGCTTCTATTGAAAAAAGTGAACTTCTACATTCTCTTTTAAAGAGTTCAAAAATTCCACATTCAGTTTTAAATGCAAAAAACCATGAAAAAGAGGCACAAATAGTAAAAAATGCTGGCAAAAAAGGCGCTATAACAATAGCTACAAATATGGCTGGTCGTGGTGTTGATATTAAATTAAGCGATGAGATAAAAGCACTTGGAGGACTCTATATTATTTCAACAGAGCGTCATGAGAGTCGTAGAATTGATAATCAACTCCGTGGACGCTCTGGTCGTCAAGGAGATCCAGGCGAGAGTAGATTTTTTTTAAGTCTTGAAGATAATTTACTTCGTATTTTTGGTGGCGACAAGATAGGTTCTATTATGAATCGGCTTGGCATAGATGAGGGTGAGCATATAGAATCACGCATGGTAACACGCGCAGTTGAGAATGCACAAAAAAAAGTAGAACAGATGCATTTTGAATCAAGAAAACATCTTTTAGAGTATGATGATATTGCAAATAAACAGAGACTTACCATATACAATTTTAGAAATAATCTTTTAGATGTAAAATATGATATAGATACAAAATTAGATCAGATGAGAAAAGATTATGTTAAAAATGTTCTTTTTCGTGCAGAAATCTATGAAAGTAGCGTAAAAGAAGAGATGAATTTAGACAGTTTAATCTCATTTTTAACCGCAGAAATGCAAAAAGATTTTACTGAAGATATTTTAAATAAATTAGATTTCAATGAATTAGCTTTACATGTAGAGAAGACATTAAGAGATGATTTTAATAAAAAAATGTCTGTTGTTGGCGATGAGCAACGCCGTGAAATTGAGAGAATACTATATCTTCAAGTACTCGATAAATCATGGAGAGACCATTTGTACCAGATGGATATATTAAAAACTGGTATAGGACTTCGTGGATACAATCAAAAAGACCCACTAACAGAGTATAAAAAAGAGAGTTACAGTCTTTTTATGGAGCTTGTAGAGCAGATTAAATTTGAAAGTATAAAAACTCTTCAATTGGTTCAATTAAAAGATGAAAAACAAGAAGAAGAAAATAAAAAAATGAGTGAGATGATAGCTCGCATGGAAGCCGATAGTTCTGAGGGTATAAAGATGGAACATGCAAGCATAACTAATGAACAAATAGTAGAAAAAAAAACCCCTAGAAATAACCCTTGTCCCTGTGGAAGTGGTAAAAAATATAAACAGTGTTGCGGTAAAAGTGGACCTAAAAAAGGTATTCTTGTTTAGTGTGTATCAGTAATTATTTAGTAAAAAAATATCTTAGATTTGATAAATCTCAACCCTTTATAACAATTAGTGCATTTTTAGCCTTTTTTGGAGTTGCAATTGGATTAATGGTTCTTATGGTAGCTATGTCTATCATGAATGGCTTTGATAAAGAGTTTGAGAGAAAACTTTTTACTATGAATTATCCTCTTACAATTCACTCTACTAGTTTGGAGTTTATAGATGATAATGATGTCAAAATACTCACACAAAAATTTCCAACATTAAAGTTTAGTCCATATATATCATCACAAGTTATTACTAAAAAAGGTAGTAAACTAGAAGGTGGCATGCTTTTTGGTGTAGATTTTGAAAAAGAAAAAGAGATAAATAGTGTACTAAAAGAGGGCATAGGCGAGGCAAAATTAGGAAAATTTGATTTAGTCATTGGTAAACAGATAAAAGATAACTATAACATAGAACAAGATGAAAAACTTACTATAGTTTTTACTCAAAGCAATCCTAGTGGGCTCACTTTGATTCCTAAAATGAAAAGATTTACATATAAAGCGGATTTTGAATCAGGACTTGTGGCTTATGATGCACTCTACATGTACACAACAATAGAGAGTCTTTCAACAATACTTAGCTACAAAAAAAACACTTATGACGGCATTCATATATATAGCGATAAACCTTTTAAAGATATAGAAAATATAAAAAAAATACTCCCAAATCATCTTAAAATAGTAGGTTGGTGGCAGATGAATGGTAATTTTTTCTCAGCTCTTGCTCTTGAAAAACGAGCTCTTTTTATAGTTTTAATGCTTATAATTCTTGTAGCATCTCTAAACATTATAAGCTCCCTTTTGATGACAGTTATGAATAGAAGAAAAGAGATAGCACTTCTTTTATCTCTTGGTGCTTATAAAGATGAAATCAAAAAAACATTTTTCTATCTTGGAATTATAATTGGAGGCGGAGGCATGATTTTTGGTATAGCTCTTGGATTTTTATCTCTCTATCTTTTGGGTTCATTTGATTTAATTGATCTGCCATCAGATGTGTATGGTTCTTCAAAACTACCATTAGAGTTATCTCTAGTCGATTTTAGCATGATAGTAATTGGTGCAGCTATTATTGTAGCTTTATCTTCTTTTTATCCAGCACATAAAGCTACTCAAATCAATGTTTTAGATACTCTAAGAAATGAGTAGATAAAAATGAAAAGATCAATTGAATTACAATTTGAGTATAAAAATATTGATAACTGCATAAATAAAATTGTGTTTTTTGAAGAAGAGGGAAATTTGGTATTCGATACAGAATCTAAAAACCAGATGGAAATTATGATGAATGAAATTTGTGATAAACTCAAACTTGAGAGTGATTATTTAATAAAAAAACTTGAATTTATGTTAAAATACGAATTACCATTTTTTGCAACAAATAGGCGATTAGCAAGAAATTGGATGTTAGATAATTTTATATTTTAGTGGGGAAAATGAAAAAAATATACTTAATGCGTCATGCAAAATCTAGCTGGAGTGAAGAGGGCATAAGTGATTTTGATAGACCTTTAAACAAAAGAGGAGAGAGAGATCTTTCTTTTATGGCAAATAGGCTTAAAACATTTAATGTAAAACCAAATCTCATAGTATCAAGTCCAGCAAAAAGAACACAAAAAACAACTAAAACAGTTGCCGCCACAATAAGCTACAATATAGACAATATCATCTATAATAAATCTCTTTATAATAGTTCATATGATGCTTATAGAGATCTTCTAAATTCATTAGACAATAAATTTAATTCACTTTTTATAGTGGCACACAATCCAACTTTAACACAAATAGCAGAGAGACTAAGTGGACAAATTCTTATTAATATGCCCACATGTTCTATAGCATGTATAGAGTTTGATATTAAAAATTTTAAACAGATAAAAGATAAAAGCGGTAAACTTCTATTTTTTGATTATCCTAAAAAACATGATTTGAGCAATAGTTATTGCTTGTGAAACAATGAAAACCAAATAGCAATATAGGGATTTTATGTATTTTTTAAGTAAAATTAAGGTAATATTTATATCTTAAATAAATTTGATATAAGGATATTTGGTGAAGAGAACATATCAGCCCCATAGTACTCCAAGAAAGCGTACTCATGGTTTTAGAACTAGAATGAAGACTAAAAATGGTCGCAGAGTTATATCTGCACGTCGAGCAAAAGGTAGAAAGAGATTAGGTTTATAAATAGTTTTGAAAAACTGACACTAAAGAGTCAATTTTCAAATATTTATCAATATGGTAAAAGGTGGCATTGCGATGGTATTGTTGTTTTTTATAAACAAAGCTTAGAAAACAAAGTTGGTTTTGTAGCTAGCAAAAAGATTGGTAATGCTGTTCAACGAGTAAGAGCTAAACGAAGAATGCGAGCAATATTTTTTAAAAATCAAAATATTTTAAAAGATGGTATTTATCTATGTGTAGCAAAAAATAAAATAAGTGAAACCTCTTATGATGAGTTGTCAAGAGGTTTTAATTGGTCCCTAAAGAGGTTAAAATGCCTAACATTTTAAAATATATAACACTTTCAATTCTTAAAGTGTATCAAAAAGTTTTTACACTGTTTAGCTATGGGAGCTGCAGATACTATCCTACATGTTCTGAATATGCAAAATGGCAGATTCTTTATAATGGTTTTATAAAGGCTTGTTTTTATAGTTTATTAAGAATTTTAAGATGTAATCAGCTATTTTCTGGTGGAATTGACTATCCTGTCGTAACTAAAAAATTTCAAAACTTTTTTTTGACTGCTCCTGCTTATAATTCTCCAGATATTAAATTTTGGTTTGTGCCAAAAAATATTAAAAGTTTTTATGTTGTAAAGGCTTTTAAATAACATTATTCTCAAAAGGAACATCGTGATAGATAATTTAAGTAATCAAAGTAGAATAATTATTGCAACTATTTTGTCATTTTTATTCTTTGCATTATATAACCATTTTTTTGGTCCAGAACAAGAAGTTGCTACAGAACAATCGATACAGGTAAAAAAGAGTGAATCTTTAATTGAGCCTTCATCTGTATCAGCAATATCTGACAAAATACCAGCCCAAACATCACAAAAAAAAGAAGAGATAATAGCAACGGTACATGCAGAAAAATATGAGATCAAAATAGATAAATTGGGTAGAATAAGTAAATTTTATTTAAATGAAAATAAGTATAGAGATGAGAATGAAGAGAGAATACAGTTAGTAGATGACAAACTTGGACCTTTTGCTCTTGAGATTCGTTTTTCAGATGAAGCTTTAAATACAGAAGCATTTACTACTTCTTATGTAGCAAGCTCTAGTAGTGTAAAAGTGAAAAGAGATGGAACTAAAATTACTCTTTCGCAATCTTTAAATGGCTTACATGTAGAGAAAATACTTACTTTTTATCCAGATGGAAATTATGATTTAAATGTAAAATTAGATAACCATAAAGAGTATTTTATAACACCCGGTTTTAGACCTAATATAGCTGTAGACATGTATACATTTCATGGCTCTCTCATAAAAGAAGCCGACGATACATTGAGAGTTATAGATGATGGAGATGCTGATGGAGAAAAAGGATCTTTAGCAGCTCAATTTGCTGCATCGACAGATAGATACTATACAACTATGTTCTATAATTTAGATAGGGGAATAGATGTAGTAATAAGCCCAATTCATGAAGACTCACCACTACTTTTTATAAGAGGCAAAAATGATTTAAAACTTAGTGGTTATATTGGACCAAAAGACCATAAAACACTTACCGCAATAGATGAAAGACTTACAGATGTTATAGAGTATGGATTTTTTACTTTTATAGCTAGACCACTTTTTAGTTTACTTCAATTCTTGCACTCTTTGATAGGCAACTGGGGTTGGTCGATAGTCTTAATGACGATACTTATTCGTTTAGTGCTATTTCCTTTGACATACAAAGGCATGATTTCTATGAATAAGTTAAAAGAGTTAAGCCCAAAAATAAAAGAACTTCAAGCAAAATATAAAGATGATAAACAAAAATTAAATACTCAAATGATGGAACTCTACAAAAAAAATGGAGCGAATCCCATGGGTGGTTGCCTTCCTATGCTTCTTCAAATTCCTGTTTTTTTTGCAATATATAGAGTTTTACAAAATGCAATTGAACTTAAAGGTGCAGAGTGGATTTTATGGGTAGAAGATTTGGCAGTCATGGATCCATATTATATTCTTCCTATTGCTATGGGTATTACAATGTTTTTACATCAAAAAATTACACCAACAAACTTTACTGATCCTATGCAGGAAAAAATTATGAAGTTTTTACCACTCATATTTACATTTTTCTTTGTAACATTCCCAGCGGGACTTACACTTTATTGGTTTGTTAATAATCTTTTCTCTATAGCACAACAATACTATGTAAACTCACTTTTTGCAAAAAACAAAAACACAGAGGTAGTAACTGAAAAAAAGGCTAAAAAATGATTCGCATAGAAGCCGATACACTAGAAGAAGCTTATTCAAAAGCAGCAAGCGAACTTACTTGTTCTGTTACACAAATAACCTTTAATGTAATCCAAAATCCAAAATCTGGTTTTTTAGGAATGTTTAAAAAAAGTGCAATAATAGAAGCAAGACATAAAAATGAGTCAAATTTAAAATCTCAATATGATAGTAAGAGTAGATCAAAAAAGAAAAAAATAAAGATAAATAAAAAATCTAACCAACTAGTCAATGAAGAAAAAAAATTTCAAAAACCTGTATCTAAAAAAATTATTAAAAAAGAGAACACAAAACAAACAATAGCAATGCAAACTGCATTAATAGAGATACAAAACGATATAAATACACTTTTTATTCATAGCTGTTTTGAGCTAGATAAAATAAAAGTTAAAGAGTATAGAGAAGATACTGTTTTAATAGAATTTGATGGTAAAGATGCCGCTCTTCTTATAGGCAAAGAGGGCTATAGATATAAATCACTCTCATATTTATTGTATCACTGGATAAATATGAAATATAATTTAAATGTACGCTTAGAGGTAGCGGAGTTTTTACAAAATCAAGAAGAGATGATAGAGAGATATCTAGTAGGTATTATAGAACGCATAAATAGCATAGGTCGTGCTAAAACTAAAATACTAGATGGTGTTTTAGTTAAAATTGCTCTTGAAGCTTTAAGAAAAGAGTTTCCTAACAAGTATGTTGGCATAAAATCTAGTCGTGAAGGCGGAAGGTTTATTGTAGTAAACGATTTTAATAAAAAGAAATAATGGATACAATTGTAGCTATTGCAACAAGTCATGGAGTAAGTTCGGTTGCAATTGTCCGCTTAAGTGGGTCTGATTCACTTAACATAGCAAAAAAACTATCAAAAAAAAATAACTTTATTCCAAGACATGTAACATTAACTTCTCTTTTTGATGAAAGTGATAATTTAATAGATGAATCATTGGTTATATATTTTAAATCACCTCACTCTTTTACTGCCGAAGATATTATAGAGTTTCAATGTCATGGAGGCATAGTAATTGCTGATATGATAATGAATGAAGTTCTAAAACTTGGAGCAAGACTAGCCCAACCCGGCGAATTTTTAAAAAGAGCATTTCTTAATGGACGCATAGATTTAAGCGAAGTAGAAGCAATAGCAAAACTTATAGAGACAAAAAGCATAGATGCAGTAAAAATACTAACTCGCCAAATGAAAGGTGAAGTAAAAAGATTTGTTAATAATACTCGTGAAAATTTAGTAGAACTTTTAGCTTTTGTAGAGGTTAATATTGATTATGCAGAAGAGGATCTTCCTAGAGATTTAATGATTATGATGAAAAATAGACTTGATAATTTAAGAGAAGAACTTAAAAAAATTTACGATAATTCAAAGAGAAAAGAGGGGCTTATAGAGGGTTTTAAAGTTGTTATAATTGGAAAGCCAAATGTAGGTAAAAGCTCACTTCTTAACTCACTTCTTAGTTGCGAACGAGCTATTACAAGCCATATTGCGGGAACCACAAGAGATACAATAGAAGAAGAGATGCGAATAGGTACTCATCTTATTAAGATAGTCGATACAGCGGGCGTACATGAGACTAGCAATATTATTGAAAATATTGGTATAGAACGCACTAAAAAAGCAATAGATGAATCTGATATAATCATAGCTATGTTTGATAACTCAAGAGAGTTTGATAGTGAAGATTTAAAGATAATTGACATGTTGAACTCTTATAATCAAAAAGATATTTTACATGTAATAAACAAGTGTGATTTGAATACAAAACTAGATTCCAGTACTCTACATGTTGATACAATAAAAATAAATTGCTTTGACCAAGTTGATAGTATTATCTTAAAGATAAAAAAAATACTTAATCAAAATTCACTAGACGATACTTTATTGCTATGTTCAAAACGGCAACTAGAAATTGTAAAAAATACTTACAAAAGTATAGAAGAGAGTGTAAATTTACTAAATGAGGGAGAGTTAGAACTTTTTGCATTTCAACTTAATGAAGCTATTTTAAGCATATCTACAATTTCAAGAAACTTCGATAGAGTAGAGATACTCGATTCGATGTTTGGAAACTTTTGCTTAGGTAAATAGTTCTATTGCATGATAGGTTGAGTTAAATAATCAACATGGCATCACCATATGAAAAAAATCTATATTTTTTTTCAATTGCAATTTTATAGATTTCTAATGTTTTTTCAATTCCAATAAATGATGCTACAAGCATAAGAAGTGTTGATTTTGGTAAGTGAAAGTTAGTAAGAAGATGATCAACGCGCTTAGGCTTATTGTTTGGGTGCAAAAATAGATCACTTTTACCAATTTTGATACCACTTTTTGCATAACACTCTACGGTTCTTGCAACAGTTGTTCCTACTGCAAGAAGTGGTTTATTTGAGCTTATGACTTCACATGTAGACATAGGAATTTCATAAAATTCCGAATGCATAATATGATTTTTTATAAATTTTTCTTCAACTGGCTTAAAAGTTCCAGCCCCAATATGAAGTGTTAAAAAATGAGTTTTGTATCTCATTTGAAGTTTTTGAAACATCTCATCAGTAAAATGAAGTGAAGCCGTAGGAGCTGCAACCGCACCACGCTTTTTTGAAAAGACTGTTTGATACTCTGTCTCATCTTTTTTATTCTCTTTTCGTTTAATATATGGAGGTAGCGGTATATGACCTATGATTTCCAATATATTAAAAAGCTCCTCACTGCCTATAATTTGGTTATTGTGATAAAAAGAGACAATGCGAGTTCCATCTTTTTGTAAAGAAATTATTTTAGCAGTCAATTCATTATTAAAAAAAAGTTCATTATTTATTTTAATTCGACCTTTTATATAGACTGAAAATTCTCTATTTTGAAGTGGTGAGTTTAGTAGCAATTCAATTTTTCCACCACTTTTTTTATGACCAAAGATTCTAGCTTTTACTACTTTTGTGTCATTAAGTATTATGTTTGTGTTACTATTTAAAAACTCAAAAAGCTTGTTAAAAGTTGTATGCGTTATAGTGCCTTGCTCTCTTTTAAAGACTAATAGTTTTGCATTATCTCGTGGTATGGACGGAGACTCTGCTATAAGATGTTTTGGTAGTTTGTAGCTATAACTAGATTTTAGAAGAGGGTCTATTTTTCTTCCTTTTTTATTATCTCACTTTTTTTATCTTGACTATTATTTTTATCATTATCTTCTGGATTTACAATACGAGCTACTATTATAGAGACGCCATAAAGTACAATAAGGGGACCAGCCATTAAAAATTGAGTAAGTAAATCTGGAGGAGTTAGAAGAGCAGCCACTAAAAAAATTATTATTATTGCATATCTAAAGAAATTAATTAAACTTTTATCAGTTACTAGCCCAAGTTTTGCAAAGAAAAATGTTATGACAGGAAGTTCAAATGCTAAACCAAAACCGAAAAGAAGTTTTGTAAAAAAACCAACATATTCACCAATACTTGGAAGTGCCTTAAATAGTTTAGCACCAAAATTAACAAGAAAGTCAAATCCAAGTGGTATAACTACATAGTAACAAAATGCGGCACCCATAAGAAACATAAAAGTTGCTACTATAACAAAAGGAATAACTAATTTTTTCTCATTTTCATAAAGCCCAGGAGCCACAAACTTCCAAAATTGCCAAAATATAATTGGAAGTGTAATAATAAAAGCAGAAAAGAATGTAACTTTTAATGCTGTAAAAAATGGCTCTTGTAGTTTTGTAAATATAACTTCAGACCCACTTGGTAAAACATTTTCCAATGGCAGTATCATCCATGCCAGTATAGTTTCCCATATAAAAAATAGAGCAAAAAATGCAACAAATAAAACACCAAAAGAGATACCAAGGCGTTTTCTTAATTCAATTAGGTGAGGCTTTAACTCATCAAACATTTTTATTCTTGTTTTTTGTAATGTTTATAGGGTTGTTTTTTATGTCGTCAATTTTGTTGATATTTTTAAAAGTATCAGCTATATCTTTAGTAGACTCTTTTATATCTTCTAGTTCATCAAAGGTAATAGTTTTTTTTATATCACTTACTGAGGAGTCAAATTTCTTTTTATATTTAAGTGTATCTTCTTTTAGTTCTTGTATTTTTATCTCTTGTTCAAATGAGGATTTTGCATCATTTATACTACTTTTAAATGTTTTAAAAAATTTAGCAATTTGTATCATGGCCGATGGTAGCTTATCTGGACCTAAAAAGAGTACTGCAATAACTGCTATTATTGTAATCTCCACAAAACTAATTCCAAACATACTTTTATCCTTTTCCATATAAGCCATAAATGTTATCTAATTTTTACTTAAGAAATAATGTAAAGAGTTATCTCATCAGCCAGCAAAAAGTTGCTATTATAGAGTATTTCATTTTTACATGTAAGTTTTTTTTCATTAATTAAAATATCTGTTTTGAGTTTTTGTTTTGTTGTTAATATACTCTTTTTTACGCCAACTTTACTTCTTAATCCTAAAAATATTTTTTCAGTATTTAATTCACTTTTTGATATTTTTTCAACTTCTACATGTAGAGGTTTATCTATATATTTTTCAATATTTTTATATGGATAGTATCTCTCATTTTTTAAAAAACCCACCGCACCAGCACCAATTCCTATGTAGTTATCACCTCTCCAGTAGCCGAGATTATGTCTGCTTTGATACTCTCCAAAATTTGATATTTCATATTGATTAAATTTTGAAGTAACTTTTTTTATAAATTTATTGGCAAGTTTTGATGAGTTATCAATAAACTCTATTTTTTTGAAAAAAGGTGTGTTTTTTTCAAGTGTTAAGGCATAAGAACTTATGTGATTAATTGGTAGCGAAAAGGCTATATCTAGATCACTATTTACATCAAAAGAGGTTGCATAAATAAGGTCTATTGAGATATTTTTTATTCCAATACTGTGTGCATTTTGTACTGCTTCTATGGCTTGATTTTTTGTGTGATTTCTACCGAGTTTTTTTAATTTAATTTCATCAAAACTTTGCACTCCAATACTAATGCGATTAATGCCGAGTTTTTTCATCCCTTTTAACCATTTTAGAGAAGTTGAATTTGGATTTGCCTCTACTGTTATTTCTGCATTTTTTTGCAAATATGGTTCTAATATATCAAAAAACTTTTTGTACATGTGCGGTTTAATTGTTGATGGCGTTCCTCCGCCTATGAAAAAAGATTTTATTGAGCCGTATTTAGGGTTAAATCTTTTAAGTTCATTTTTAAGCTGAAGTGTTATAGCCTCCATGTACTCTTTTTGTTTTGAGAACTTATTAATATATGAATTAAAAGCACAGTAGTAACATTTTGAATTACAAAAAGGTATGTGTAAATATAGTAGCAAATTTGCCTCCATTTAATTATTATCATTATTTAATTATTATTTAGATAACATAATAACAATTAAAGATTAATGGAGAGATTTATTTGAAACGATATCGCCCAAATGTTGCTGCTGTTATTGTCTCTTCTAAGTACCCGCTTAAGGTGGAACTTTTTATTGCTTTACGCAATGATATTGGAGATTCTTGGCAGTTTCCTCAAGGTGGAATTGATGAGGGAGAAACACCTAAAGAGGCACTTTTAAGGGAATTAAAAGAGGAGATTGGCACAAATAATATAGATATTTTAGCGGAGTATCCCAAGTGGATTAGTTATGATTTTCCAGAAACAGTTGCTAAAAAAATGTACCCATTTGATGGGCAGATTCAAAAATATTTTTTGGTTAAAATAAGAGACAATTTAAATATAAATTTAGCAACACAAAAACCAGAATTTAGTGTTTTTAAATTTATTGAAATAAACGATATTTTTCAGTATATAGTCTATTTTAAAAGACCTATTTATAGAAAAGTTTTGGAATATTTTAAAAAAGAAGGGTATTTTTAAGATGCTTGTAGTACAAAAGTATGGCGGAACTAGTGTTGGCACACTAGATAGAATAGACGCAGTAGCAAAAAGAGTAGCAAAAACCAAAGAGGCTGGACATGATGTAATAGTAGTAGTTTCTGCTATGAGTGGTGAGACAAATAAACTTATAGATTATGCAAAACACTTTAGCAAATCTCCTAAACAAAGAGAGATGGACATGTTGCTTAGCTCAGGAGAGAGGGTTACTAGCTCACTTTTAGCTATTGCTCTTAGTGAAATTGGTAGTTTAGCAGTTGCATTAAGTGGCGGACAAGCGGGCATAAAAACAGATAATTCACACACAAAAGCAAGAATTGAAAGCATAGATAGAACATGCATTGAGAAGATAATCAAAAAGGGCAGTATTGCGGTGATTGCTGGTTTTCAAGGCATAACAGAACTTGGAGAGGTATCAACTTTAGGGCGCGGTGGAAGTGATCTTAGTGCTGTAGCAATTGCAGGAGCATTAGAGGCAGATTTATGTGAAATATATACTGATGTTGATGGCATATATACCACTGATCCTAGAATTGAGCCAAAAGCTAAAAAGCTAGAAAAAATAAGTTATGACGAAATGTTAGAACTTGCAAGCTTAGGTGCGAATGTACTTCAAACTCGTTCTGTAGAAATGGCAAAAAAACTAAATGTAAATCTTGTAACAAGAAATAGCTTTAATGACAATGAAGGCACATTGATAACAAAGGAAGAAAATATTATGGAACAACCATTAGTAAGCGGTGTAGTATTGGACAAAAACCAAGCACGAATAACACTAAGAGGTGTCATAGATAAACCAGGAATTGCAGCAGAAATTTTTAGGAAACTTAGCAAAACAGATATAAATGTAGATATGATTATTCAAAATGTCGGACAAGATGGCACTACAAATCTTGGTTTTACAGTTCCTCAAAATGAGTTAGAGATTGCAAGAAATGCAATGAAAAGCTTAAATGCTTCTAAAAGTGTTGAGTATGATAGCGATATAATTAAAGTAAGCATAGTAGGTGTTGGTATGAAGAGTCATAGCGGTGTAGCTTGTACAGCATTTGATACACTATTTAAAGAGGGCATTAATTTAGAGATGATTAGCACTAGTGAGATAAAAATATCTATAGTCATTTTAGCTAAATATGGTGAATTAGCAGTTCGTGCACTTCACGCAGCATATAAGCTAGATAAATAATGAAAGAGTTACTTAAATGGACACTAGAAACCATTAGAAAAGATGGCTCTATCATGAGTTGGATGGAAGAGAAGAGGTTTGAGTGGGTTCCACTTGTATCTTCTATGCTTCAAAATCTTTTATCTGGACAAACTATAGTGATTATTACAGATTTTGAACAAGAATGGTTTGGTGATTATGCCTTAGCAAAACTAAATGAGGGAGGGACAAATCGTCCGATGCTCCCTTTTGTATCAATAAAAACATTTTTTCCAAATATTAATCAATTAAAGACAAAAGAGGATATAGAGTTACTAGAAGATATGCTTGCACAATCATTTTCAAATGGATATACATTTTTTTATATTGGAAAAAGCACAGATATAAAAATGCAATTAGCAAAACGACATAACGATAGTTTTATGTGGGTTTTAGATGAACACCTTCAAGATAGTTTTTTCTTATCCAGTAGAGATGATTTGTTAGATATAAAACTTATACAACTTTTTAGACTGCTCAATAAGAGTATAGATGTAGTGCTTTTTGCTGAGATTAGCTTAGAAGATGAGTAGACCCGCTAGTCATATATTTGTCTGCCTTGATTTAGTGAAAGCTTATGAACATGTGCAAGCAAAATATTTAGATTTTAGAATTTGCTCTTTTCTAAAAGAGAAAGATGATTTTCTTTTAGAAGATGCAAAAAATGTTGTAAAAGAAGCTTATATTGCTGAAGTGAAACCGAAGATTTTGGTTCTAGGGGCAAAAGGCTATAGAGTTGAGGCTCAAAATTCACTTCTTAAAATTTTAGAAGAACCGCCAAGAAATATTATTTTTATTCTTATTGCTCCAACAAAAACAGTTTTTTTACCAACTATTCGTTCACGACTAGGACAAAGCGAACTTAAAATTGAAAAAGAGAAGATAAAAACAGAGTTAAATTTAAAAAATCTTTGTGAAAACGATATATATAATTTTGTACAAAAAAATGCTCGTATAAGCAAATCAGAGTTAAAAGATACTATACAAATTATAGTTTGTGAAGCAGTATTGAAACACAATATATCATTTACAGAACAAGAATTAACTCACTTTAACACACTTTTAGAACTAGCCCAACTAAACTCTCGCCCACAAAATATGCTTTTTGCTCTTTTGTTGAGTATTATGAAGAGGAAGAGGGCATAACATGCAGTGTTTTTATATTATTATCATGATAAAAGGAAATATTTTTGACTAAAATATTAAAACAGAACTCTTTTAATTTTAATAATATCAAAAATAAAGATACAAAATATAGAGTTATTGATCTGTTTGCTGGTGTTGGAGGCATTAGATTGGGGTTTGAGAAAGCTTTTAAAACAGATGCAAGTTTTGTATTTTCATCAGAGATTGATAAATATGCAAAAGTAACATATAGTGCAAATTTTGGAGAGATGCCACAAGGCGATATCACAAAAATAGAGCCTGATGAGATACCTAAGTTTGATATTTTACTTGGTGGTTTTCCTTGTCAGCCTTTTTCTAATGCAGGGCTAAAAAAAGGGTTTGACGATACAAGAGGAACACTGTTTTTTGATATAGCAAGAATAGTAAAATATCATAAACCTAAAGTTCTATTTTTGGAAAATGTCAAGGGTTTTAAAAATCATGACAAAGGCAATACATTTAAAGTGGTAAAAGAGAGTTTAGAGGAGTTGGGATATAGAGTATTTTATAATATTTTAAATGCTAAACATTTTGGAGTACCTCAAAATAGAGAGAGAATCTATATAGTTGCATTTTTGGATAACGAGATTAACTTTGAGTTTCCTCAAAAATTAAATAATGATGTAAAAGTTGGGGACATTTTAGATGATAAAGTTGATGATAAATATACTATTTCAGATAAGCTATGGGCAGGACATCAAAGAAGAAAACTAGAACATAAAGCAAAAGGTAATGGTTTTGGGTATTCGATGTTTAACCGAGATTCTCAATATACAAGTACTTTGAGTGCTAGATACTACAAAGATGGTTCAGAAGTTTTGATAGAGCAAAAAAATAAAAATCCAAGAAAATTATCGCCAAGAGAGGCTGGAAGATTGCAAGGTTTTCCAAATGATTTTAAAATTGTTGTGAGCGATACACAAGCTTATAAGCAGTTTGGTAATAGTGTGGCAGTTCCTGTTATTGAAGAGTTAGCGAAAAGTATTTTAAAGGAGATTGAAAAATGAAGATAGAGAAATTGAAAATTGAAAAAACAAAATTTGATATTAATCTGAAATTTTATTTTTTATTAAAATATCTAGTAAAAACAGATCTATCCGATAAACAATCAAGCGATATATTGAAAATTTGCATATTAAATACTAATGTAAACTTTAAAACAACAACTAAAAAGATAGTCGAATATATAGAAAGCAAGATTAAAACAGGTTCAAAAAAACAGAAGCTTATACAAGAAACAGTTGATGAGATTAATTCGGAGATTGATTTGAAGCTTTTTATTTTTAGTCTTAAACTGCACATGATTAAAGATTTACTTTTGCAAGAAGCAAAATTGAAATGTTTGTCAGATACTTCAAAGCTTAGATATAAAGATCCTCTCTCTTTAGAGTATGATAAAATCACACTTTATAGTCCTTATTCAACAAGAGTTAATGGAGCTCTGTTGTCATTGATATTTTTTAATAAGTTAGAGAAAAATGAGACAAATTTTATCACACAAGATTCTGAAGAGTTTATGAAGCATTTGTCAGAATGTGCTAAAGAGTTAAAGATTGATGGAGTTGAAGCAAATCAAATATTTATGTTGATGTTTAATGAGAGCATAAATCAGTCTATAATAAGTGATAGTGGCTTGGATTATGAAAATAGAATTTTGACTGTTTTAACATCAATAGGGCTTAATGAGAGCAGGATTGAAAAAACTCACGATAAAGATGATAGTTCAACTGAGTTTGATTTTTTCTTTGAATTGAAAAATAGAACTTATGGGATAGGTGCAAAAAGAACTTTAAGAGAGAGATATAAACAGTTTATAAAAACTGCTCAAATGAGTAAGATTGATGTTATGATTGAGATTACTTTGGGTATTGACTTGACTGAAGAAAAAGTTAAATCTATCAGAAATCATGGTGTTTTTTTGTTTATTTCGGATGAGATATATAGATCGTATCAGTATTTGCAAGATATTGATGGAGTCTATAGTTCAAAAGATTTGACACTTAAAGTTCTGGAAAGTTTAAAGTAACAACATGAACTATATCGGCTCAAAGCTAAAACTCTCTTCTTGGATACAAAAAGAAGTTAAAAAAGTAGTTGGTGATGATTTATCTCAAAAAGTATTTTGTGATATGTTTGCTGGAACTGGAATAGTTGGGAGAACTTTTAAAAAAGAAGTTAAGCAAGTAATTAGTAATGACTTAGAACATTATAGCTATATATTGAATAAAAATTATATTGAAAACCATGAAGAGATAGAGGGTAAAGAAAAATATATCGAAGAGCTTAATAATCTACCTTTGCTAGATAATGGTTTTATATATCAAAATTATTGTATGGGTAGTGGAAGTAAAAGACAATATTTTAGTGATGAAAATGGTAAGAAAATAGATACTATAAGAACCAAGATAAAAGAGTGGAAAGAGAATAATAAAATAAATTCTAATTTGTATTATTTTTTATTGGCTTCACTTCTTGAGAGTGCTGATAAAGTTGCAAATACGGCTTCTGTGTATGGTGCATTTTTAAAACATATCAAAAAATCTGCTTCAAAAGAGTTGGTTTTAAAACCTGCTTATTTCATAGAAAATGATAATTCACATAAAGTTTTTAATATGAATAGTAATGAATTAATAGAAGAGATAAGTGGCGATATTTTGTATTTAGACCCACCATACAATCAAAGACAATATAGCGCTAACTATCACATGTTGAATACCATAACTAAATATGATAGTTTTACACCAAAAGGCAAAACAGGATTAAGAGAATATACTCGTTCAGATTATTGCAAAAAAGCAGAAGTACACAGTAGCTTTGAAGAGTTAATCAAAAATGCAAAATTTAAATATATTTTTTTGAGTTATAATAATGAGGGAATTATGAGTGAAGAAGATGTGAAAAGCATAATGAAAAAATATGGAAAATATAGTTTAGAGACAAAAGAGTATCAAAGATTTAAAGCAGATAAAACAAAAAACAGAAATCACAAAGCAAATAGTACTTTTGAATACCTACATATACTGGAGAAAAATGAAAATTTATAAGCTTGATAGTTCCACATGCAAGGAGGAGCTTTTTACTAAAATAGGTTCTTCAAGTGCTGGAGTAAAAATACTAAAAGATAAAGCAAACCTAAATTTAATATACATAAAAGATATTAAAACACCTGGAGCAAACATATTAAAACAAGACGCACTAAGTATTGGAGCAGATTTAGCGGTGAATCACAATACTGTAACATGTAAAGATAAGTTTAGCGATGCTATTTTAATTGCAAATGACAAACAGATGAAAATTTTAAGTAAAAAAGAGTTTGCTCAACCATTTGGATTAAAAAATTTTGCAGATGAGTTAAAAGAGTTTTTGCCACAAAAGAGTAAAAAAGTAAAAGTGATGGGCGTTTTAAATGTTAATGAAGATAGCTTTTTTAAAAAGAGTAGATTTAGTGGAGAAGAAGCATTTTTACATGTAGAAAAAATGATAAAAGAGGGTGCTAGTATTATCGATCTAGGCGGCGTATCGTCGAGACCTGGAAGTATTGGAGTTAGCGACAAAGAAGAGTTAAGCAGAATAAAACCAATAATAGACATGATACATGATGCAAAATTATATGAAAAAGTAACATTTTCAATAGATAGCTACTCTCCTTTATGCATAGAGTATGCTCTAAAACATGGGTTTAGTGTTGTAAATGATATAACGGCTTTAAAATATGATGGAGTTGCAAAGCTTGTAGCAAAACATGATGCAACAGTTGTTTTAATGCATAAACTTGGCTCAACAAAAAATATGCAAAAAAATCCAGAGTATGAAAATATAATTTTAGAAGTCGATGAGTTTTTCAAGAATCGTATAGAAAAAGCAAAGAATTTTGGTATAAAAAATATAGTTTTAGATGTAGGAGTTGGTTTTGGCAAGAGTTTAGAACACAATCTTACTCTCATAAAACATCATGCACATTTTTTACATTTTGGACATGAACTTCTTATAGGAGCAAGTAGAAAATCTATGATAAATACAATAAGTAAATCAAGTGTAGACGATAGGCTAAGTGGAACATTAGCACTTCATCTTAAAGCAATTCAAGAGGGCGCAAGTATAGTTAGGGTTCATGATGTAAAAGAGCATATTCAAGCTTTTAGAGTTTTTGAAGCAATAAGAAAGGTAATAATTTGAATATAGAGATAATGATACAAGAGTATAGCATACCAGAGTATTTAGCTGGTGTAATATTAACAGCACTATTTTTAGGAGCTATTTTTTTACTTCTAGTTCTTGCTAGAGTATTTAAACCTAGATGGAAATTTTATCGTACCGATACATTTCACAACATGACATGGAAGTGGAGATACAAAGGCGATAAAGTTATTGATCTATGGTGTTATTGTCCAACATGTGAGTCTATGCTTATTGTTGATGATGACAATAGTAGAGCCACTTCAAACTTAGGAGACAAAGCAACTTTTTTTATATGCCATAAGTGCGGAGATTCTAAGATGGGACGCATTAAAGGCGGCGATAGGCACTATGTACTAAAAAGTATTACTCGTTCTATATTGGCAAAAATAAGACTTAAAACTTTTGAAGTCTCAAATGGCAAATAATGGAATTTGAGTTATACTATTACGCTATTTTTTTTGCAACTGGACTTTTAGCAGGTTTTGTAGATAGTATAGCCGGAGGAGGTGGTATAATTGCTGTTCCAGTTCTTTTAGCATCTGGTATACCGCCACATATTGCACTTGCTACAAATAAACTCCAAAGCTCTTTTGGAAGTTTTACTGCGTCACTTAACTATATAAGAAAAGGGCTAGTTAGTGTTAAAGATGTATATATGGGAGTTTTTTTTACTTTCATTGGAGCGGGTTTAGGAACATACTCTATTCTTTTGATTGATGTTAAAATTTTAACTAAGATAATTCCACTGATGATGGTAATTATATTTTTGTATACACTTTTTACTCCTAAACTTGGCTCACAAGATAGACATAATGTATTGAAACCAAAGCTTTTTTATCTAATGTTTGGAATTATTCTTGGTTTTTATGATGGTTTTTTTGGGCCAGGAACAGGAGCTTTTTGGACTATTGCTATTGTAACTCTTTTAGGATTAAATTTAAAAAGTGCAACAGCTCAAACAAAAATTATGAATTTTACAAGCAACATAGTCTCTTTAGGAGTGTTTGTTATTGTAGGAGAAATTTTATGGATTATAGGCATTATTATGGGAATAGGACAGGTAATAGGAGCTTACTTGGGTTCTAGTTTAGTTGTTAAAAAAGATGTAAAATTTGTAAGAACTTTTTTTCTTATAATTGTAGGCATAACTCTACTAAAACTTTTATACGATAGTTATTTATCTTAAATTCATGACAAAAATAAACTATAAACAACAGATAGAAATTTTAAAAAAATGGGCATATGCTTATTATGTAGAAGATGACCCAATAGCCACCGATGAGGAGTATGATACACTCTATAGACATATAGAAATTTATGAAAAACAAAACCCATTACATGTAGATAAATTCTCACCAACATTGAGAGTTGGAGGGGTAATAAGAGATGGCTTTATGAAAGCTACTCACAAAGCTCCCATGTGGAGCATGGAAGATATTTTTGATACTAATGGGCTTATTAATTGGCTTGAAAAAATTGATAAAAATGTAGATCAAGCAGAATTTTTTTGTGAGCCTAAATTTGATGGTGCTAGCTTAAATATAGTTTATAATAATGGCAAATTAATAGAAGCTATAACAAGAGGCGATGGAAAGGTGGGTGAAAATGTTACAGAAAATGTTAAAACAATTCACTCTGTACCTTTAGAGATAGACTATAAAGAGTCTATTGAAATTCGTGGAGAAGTTGTTATAAAAATAGCTGATTTTGATACTATCAACAAACGAAGATCAATTGATGGTAAAACACTCTTTGCAAATCCTAGAAATGCAGCAGCGGGAAGTTTGAGGCAACTCGATTCATCTGTTACGGCAAAAAGAAGACTTGTTTTTCAGCCTTGGGGTATTGGCAAAAATTCACTTACACAAGACATGCATTCTGACAAGATGAACTTTATATATTCATTAGGATTTTTAAAACCACCATCAAGCAAAAGGTGTTTACATGTAGATGACATAGAAGAGTTTTACAAACTAACTCTTTTAATGCGTGATAAAATTCCTATGATGATGGACGGAATGGTTATTAAGGTCGATAATATAGAGTTGCAAGACGACTTAGGCTATACTGCAAAGTATCCAAAATGGATGTGTGCATATAAGTTTCCAGCAGTTGAAAAGATAACATGTATAAATAGCGTAACATTTCAAGTTGGTCGAACTGGAGTTATAACACCAGTTGCAAATATTGAACCTGTAAATATTGATGGAGCAAAAGTGGCTCGTGTAACACTTCATAATTTTGATGAGATAAAAAGAAAAGATATTAAAATAGGCGATAGTGTTATTATAATTCGTAGTGGTGATGTAATTCCAAAGATAACTAAAGTCATAAAAGAGAGACGAAATGGTAATGAGGTTGAAATACAAAGAGTTACAAAATGCCCAACTTGCAAAAGTGAACTTTTAGATGAAGGTGCTTTAATAAAGTGTCAAAATTTGGAGTGTAGCGATAGAGTGGTCAATTCTATATCTCATTACTCTTCTAAAAAAGCTCTAAATATAGATGGTTTAGGTGAAAAAATAGTAGAACAACTTCATAAGGAAGGTTTAATTAAGAACATTGAGGGGCTATACTCTTTACATGTGGATCAACTTTTAAAACTAGAGAGTTTCCAAGAGAAAAAAGCAGTTAAACTTTTAAATGCTATCAAGAGTAGCAAAGGTGTAAATTTAGATAAGTTTATATATGGTTTAGGCATAGAACATATTGGCGAAGTGGCAGCTAAAACTCTTGCATTGGAGTATGGATTATCTTGGTATAGACAAAAAGCAGAACAGATAGTTATGCTTGATGGTTTTGGAAAGCAAATGAGCGATAGTTTAGAAGAGTTTTTACATGTAAACCATAAAAAAATAGAGGAACTTCAAGAGATAGTACAATCAAAAGAGTTAAAAAAAATAGAGATTAAAGAGTCTGTTTTTAGCGGTAAAGTTGTAGTCGTAACTGGAGTTATGAGTCAAAGCAGAGTAGAGGTTAAGAAACTTCTTGAAAAGCATGGGGCTAAAATAACAAATAGTGTGTCAAAAAAGACAGATTATGTTATATATGGAGAAGATGCAAGAAGTAAATATGATAAGGCTATGAGTTTAAATATTGAAGTGATAAGTGAAGAGAAAATGAGAGAGATGTTGTGAGATTAGATCTATATTTATTTAAAAATAGTTTAGTACAAAGTCGCAATAAAGCTAGAGAGATGATAAAAAATCGTCAAGTTTTAGTTGATAACAATTTAGTAACAAAAGTCTCTTTTAAAGTATGCAAAAATTGCAAAATAGATATAGAAGAAAAAACTCAATATGTAGGAAGAGCTGGAGATAAACTCAAAGGGTTTTTTCAAGAGTGCAGAGCTTTACATGTTAAAGGGTTAAATTGTCTTGATATTGGCAGTAGTACGGGCGGTTTTGTCCAAGTTTTGCTTGAAGAGGGAGCTAGTGAGGTTAGTGCCGTTGATGTTGGTAGTGAACAGTTGCATTCATCTTTAAGAGATTCAAAACAGATAAAACTTTATGAACAGACCGATATAAGAGATTTTAAACCCAATAAAAAATTTGAGTTAGTTACTTGTGATGTCTCTTTTATAGGCACACAGAAGATTTTAGAAGATATAAATAGACTCTCAAGTGATAAAATTTTGATACTTTTTAAACCTCAATTTGAAGTTGGAATTAAAATAAAAAGAACAACAAAAGGAGTAGTTAAAGATTTGGTAGCTATAAAAAGAGTTAAAGATAAATTTAAATCAAAGTGTTTTACTTTAGGATGGAAATTATTAGAATCTAAAAAATCTATATTGAAAGGAAAAGAGGGAAATGAAGAGACCTTTTACTATTTTACAAAAACATAGTATTGATACTATTGCAATTGGTAGTTTTGACGGTATACATTTAGGACACATGCAACTAATTGATAAATTAGGCAATAGCGGTGCTTTGTTTATTATAGATAGAGATGATCTAAATTTAATAAGTAGATCAAAGCAAATTGAATTAGCAAAACATACATGTCTATTTTATGACTTTTTAAAAATAAAAAATCTTAGTGGTGAAGAGTTTATTGAATTTCTTAAAAAAGAGTTTATAAATTTAAAAAAAATTATTGTGGGGTATGACTTTCTTTTTGGTAAACAACGCTCTTGTAATGCAACTGATTTAATAAAATTTTATGATGGTGAAGTTGATGTTATTGAGGAGTTTTTTTATGATGGAGTTTCAGTTCATAGCTCTATGATAAGAGATCTACTTACATGTAAAAAAATAGAGAGAGTAAATATATTTTTAGGTAGAGAGTACTCTATATATGGGAAAGTCATTAAAGGACAAGGCTTAGGCAAGAGAGAGCTTTATCCTACAATAAATATACATGTAAAAAATTACACTCTTCCAAGTGATGGAGTTTATGCATCAAGAACTAAAATAGACTCTAAAATATATGATTCTATCTCATTTATAGGAACAAGAGTAAGCACAGATAAAAATTTTTCTATTGAAACTCATATTATAAATAGAGATATAGAAGCATGTGATGAGGTAGAGATATTTTTTGTATGCTACTTAAGAGAAAATAAAAAATTTGATAATTTGATAGATTTAAAAACTCAAATATCTATTGATATAAATAACTCAAAAAGTGCATTAAAAACACAAAATGTTCATAGTCATGGATAAGGTTTTTTCTAAATTCATAAAAAAACAGTTTGAGTTTGATGATAGCATAGCAACTGTTTTTGATGACATGTTAGAGCGTTCCATTCCTTTTTATAAAGAGGTTATAGTTTTGATTGGTGATTTGATAAAAATTCATTGCAAAGAAGATGCAAAGATACTAGATCTTGGTTGTTCTACTGCTAATCTTCTTCTTTATTTATATAAAAAATCCAATAAATTTAATTTAATAGGCATAGATAACTCGGAAGCTATGATAAAAAATGCACATAAAAAAATAGTAGCTTATGGAGCTAATATAGAACTCATAAATGCCGATATAACAAAAAATTTTTTCAATAGTAATGATGTTATTGTAGCTAATTACATGTTACAGTTTATCCGTCCCTTGGGTCGAGATAGATTTGTAAAAAAAATTTATGATTCTTTGAAAGATTGTGGAATTTTTATATTTAGTGAAAAAATTATTTTTGAAGATAAAGTTTTAAATAAAGAGATGATAGACATGTATTATGAGTTTAAAAAGAAACAAGGTTATAGTGAGTTTGAAATATCACAAAAAAGAGAAGCTTTAGAAAATGTGCTTGTTCCCTATACCGAAGAAGAGAACAAAAACATGATATTGACCGCTGGATTTAGTAGTGTTGAGTCTATTTTTAAATATGGAAATTTTGTAACTTTTTTAGCTAAAAAGTAGTTAGATTTAGAAGTGAATTTTAATATTTTAATATTTTTTACAGTTAAATAATAATACACTTCAACAATATATTAATTTAAAAAGGTTGATTGTGTTTTATTTTTTAATATCTTTAACAGCATTAATACTCGGATACTTTATTTATGGATCGTTTGTCGATAAATTTTTTGGCTCAACTGACAATGAAAAGACTCCTGCAAATACATTAAAGGACGGTGTTGATTTTGAACCAATGCCAAAATATAAAGTTTTACTAATTCAAATTTTAAACATAGCAGGAGTAGGTCCTATATTTGGTCCTATTTTAGGAGTTTTATATGGTCCTATCGCACTAGTTTGGATTGTGATCGGCTCTATTTTTGCTGGCGCTGTTCATGATTATTTGAGCGGAATGTTATCAATTAGAAACAAAGGTGTAACAGTTCCAACTTATACCGTTAAGTATTTAGGTAAATGGAGTAGTTGGCCTATAAGAATCTCTACATTACTTTTACTCTTTTTTGTAGGAGTTGCTTTTATTATGGCACCTGCAAGACTTCTACATGGTCTATTTGACAATATAAGTGTTCAAATATTTATTTTAATAATATTTGCTTACTATTTTTTAGCTACCATTTTACCAGTTAATAAAATAATTGGTAAGTTGTATCCTATTTTTGGTGCTATGCTTATTGTTATGTCTGTACTTCTTTTAGTAGCTTTAGGATTTAGTGAGCATGAATTTTATGCTATTGCTAATGACGGTTTTTTTACTAGCTATCATCCAAATGATTTACCAATATGGCCTCTTATGTTTATTACAATTGCATGTGGAGCAATTAGTGGATTTCACTCAACCCAATCACCAATAATGGCAAGATGTGTACAAAATGAAAACTCTGGTAAAATGATATTTTATGGCGGAATGATAGCCGAGGGAGCAATAGCACTTATATGGGCTACTTTGGCTATGAGTTTTTATCCAACAGTTGAGGCACTATTTGAAGTAACATCAACCCAATCACCAGCGGGCGTTGTGAGTGGAATATCTTTTGGACTTCTTGGAGGCATTGGAGGGACTTTAGCGGTTATTGCAATTATAATACTACCAATTACAAGTGGCGATACTGCTTTTAGAAGTATACGACTTACTCTTTCAGAAATTTTTAGCATAGGACAATCTAAAGCGATGCAGCGATTAGCAATAGCTATTCCACTTTTCATAATAGCATTTTTTATGACTAAGAATGATTTTGATGTAATATGGAGATATTTTGGTGTTACTAATCAACTACTAGCTTCTATAATGCTATGGACAGGTGCCGCTTATTTTGCTTCTAAAGGCAAATCTCATTTGATGGCATCTTTACCTGCAACTTTTATGAGTGCTGTTTGTATAACATATTTAGCAATGGATAAACAGTTAGGATTTGGGATTGAGTATGTTACTTCAACCTATATTGGCATAATTGGTGCTGTAGCACTTTTTATTGCTTTTGTATATTTTTATGTTAAAAAACCAAATTTATAGTTAAAAAATATAATATATTTTTTAAAATAGCGGTGGCTTTATAGCCTTTAGTTCAATTTTTAAATTTTATTTTAATCTTTCAATATTAATGAAAATAAAAATGGAAAACAAAAAGAGATTTATTTCTATGGAAAACAAAAATGAAAAACAAGACACAATACCTTTTTACAAGCGAAGTAGTAAGCCCCGGACATCCCGATAAATGTGCAGATATAATTTCAGATAGTATCGTCGATACTCTTTTAATAGCAGATAAAAATTCACGCGTGGCAAGCGAGGTTTTTATTGCTGGTAAACATGTTATTATTGGCGGAGAGGTAGCAAGCCAAAATCACCCAAATTATGAAGAGATAGCAAAACAAGCATTAGTAAAAATAGGGTACGACGGAAAATCTGCTTTCTCAAAAGAGCAGTGTTTGTATCCAGAAGATGTTAAGGTTCAGGTTCTTTTAAATCAACAATCATCAGATATAAATCAAGGTGTAGACCAAGAGACAGGCGAAATAGGAGCAGGCGATCAAGGCATCATGTTTGGTTTTGCTTCAAATGAGACAAAAGAGTTTATGCCCGCGGCCATTATGTATGCTAGAATTTTAAGCAATAAAGTATATGAGTATGCCTTAAAAAATAATCAAAAACTCGGAGTCGATATTAAGACACAAGTTACCGTCGATTATACTACTAAAGAAAATTTTGAAAATTGTAAACCTCAAAAAATACACACTATAGTAGTGTCCGCTCCTTCAACTCAATCAATGGCAATAGAAAAAGTAAGAGTACTCATAAAAAGCCTTATCGATAGTGCGGGTCTTCCAGTAGAGCTTTATAATCCACATGATACTATTATTCACATAAACCCAACAGGACGCTATGTAAACCATAGCCCACTTCATGACTCAGGGCTTACAGGACGCAAACTCATAGTCGATAGTTTTGGCGGATACTCACCAATAGGCGGTGGAGCGCAATCTAGTAAAGATTATACAAAAGTAGATAGAAGTGGTCTTTATGCGGCACGCTGGATAGCTAAACACATAGTGGCATCAAAATTAGCAAAGAAATGCTCGGTTCAACTCTCATACGCTATTGGTGTTTCTAAACCAGTTTCAGTTAGTGTAGATACTTTTGGAACATTCACATGTAAAGATGATAACATGTTGTCGGATTTTGTTTTGTCTACATTTAGTTTAACTCCAAAGTGGATTACTGGTAAATTTGGTTTAGATAAGCCAAGTAAAGAGACTTTTCTTTATGCCGATGTTGCTGCTCGTGGACAAGTTGGACAGAGTGATTATCCTTGGGAGCAATTAGATTCATTGGAGATATTTACCGCTTTAAAATGATGTACATGTAAATTTAATTAAAGTATACTTTTTTTATAAATAACTCCATCAATAAGTTTTTTTGCAACTTTTTCTATATCGTGATCGCTATTAATTTGAAGTAAGATTTTTGAATCAAAAAGATATTCAGTTGCAAGATGTTGCACTTTTTTAGAGATAAATTTGTCCACAATAATATATTTAGCACCAATGGCATTAGCAAGACAAGCATCTTTTAAACTATTCACATGTAGAGCAAAATTTATATTTTGAGCTTTACTAAAGAGCAATAATTTTGTATTTTTAATATCAATCAAAATAGTACTATTTGGTTTAGTTTTTTTAATATCTTCACTTTTCATAACTCTATAGAGTGGCTTAAATGGTATAAGTGGATGACCTATTATAATCATTACTTTACTTTTGCACACTTTTTTGAGCAGTAAAACTCACCATCTTTAATAATTGCATCGTCTTGATTAATAAAAGTTTTACACTCTTCGCACTCCATCATTATATTTACTTTTGATGTAGATGTTTTTTTCTCTGTTTTTTCTGTGTAGATACTCTTATTTGATTTTTTAAAAAACATTATATATATCACAAAAAATATACCCAATAGTGCTAAAAATTTAATAATCATGTGCAACAATCCTTAATGAGAAGATAATTTCTTCTATTTTTTTTATATATTTTATAATCTTTTAGTTTAGTAATCTCTTTATCAACTCTCTCGCCTTTGTAAAAGAGGAGTAAAGTTTTAGAAGTGATATGATTTTTGCATAGATTTATCAATATATCTGTATCTGCAACAGCTCTTGAGCTTATTAAGTCTACCTCAAAAGCTACTGTTTGTTCAATTTTTTTTGTTACTATTGTAACATTTTTTAATTTTAAAGTTATTTTTACTAGATATAAAAAAGAACTTTTTTTTGCAATTGGCTCAAATAGAGTAAAATGAATATTTGGCAATGCTATAGCTAAAATAAGTCCAGGAAATCCAGCTCCAGTTCCTATATCTAATGCTATTTTTATATTTTGTAATGGCAAAAAATTTATAGGATAGAGACTATCTTCTATGTTTCTTAAAACAGCAGTTTCATCTTTTGCACCTGTAATATTGTGAATTTTATTGTATTTTAAAATTAAGTTAGTAAAAATATTGTATTTTTTATTTAACTCTTCAGTGATTAAATAGTTATCATAAAACACATTGATCCTTTAATGAAAAAATACTTTTGAAGTTTAACGAAAATAGATAGTAAATGCAAACTCAAATTATCTTTTATTGTGTTATAATTTAAAAAAACAAAAGGAAAATTATGCCTTTATTAGAGAGTTTTAAAGTAGACCATACAAAGATGATGGCCCCTTTTGTTAGGGTTGCAAAGAGTATGAAAACACCTTCAAATGACACAATTACGGTTTTTGATTTACGATTTTGCAAACCAAACAAAGAGATTCTCTCTTCAGAGGGGATTCACACACTAGAACACCTTTATGCTGGATTTATGAGAAAATATCTAAATACAGACGGAGTAGAAATTATAGATATTTCACCTATGGGTTGTCGCACCGGGTTTTATATGAGTCTGCTTGGAGATCCAAATGAGCTTATAGTTGCAAAGGCTTGGGAAGAATCAATGAAAGATGTACTTAAAGTCGAAAAACAAGATGAAATACCAGAACTTAATATTTATCAGTGCGGAACTTATAAAATGCACTCATTAAGAGATGCAAAAAAGATAGCTAAAAATATATTAAATAGCAAAATAGGTATTGTAAATAATGAAGAGTTAAAATTAGATTAAAGAAAATTGTTTAAATATTCAAACGATATTCATGGTTTTTATGTAAAACATATACCCTCTATATAGCTCTATAACCCCATATATAATAACAAATAGTGCCGCTAGTTTTATCAATATATCACGAATACTTGTTTTGTTAAACAGACTTACAAAAAAGCCAAGAAAGAAGAGAGCGGGTATAGTACTAAGACCAAATATAAGCATAACCAAAGCACCATAAATGGGACTTGCAGTACTTGCAGCAGTAATTGCAAAAAAGTAGACAAAACCACAAGGAAGTAGACCATTTAAAAGACCCAATAAGAAAAAACTTTTATATGATGTTGATTTTATAAGATTTTGCATTTTATTTTTATACCAAAAAGTATTTAAAAAATTATACTCAATAAGTGTTAAAAATTTTATTTTACCTATCAAAGATAGTCCTGCTAGAATCATGATAATACTAGTAATCATTCTAAAAACAGTATTTGCTTGACCATCAAATGAGAATAGTGAGCCAAAATAACCAAATAAAATACCTATAATCATATAAGTAACTACTCGCCCAAATGAGTACAAAAGGTGCGATATTATCTTCTTTTTCTTATTAAATCCACTATCTATTTTAGCACTACTATAAGCCACCACAATACCACCACACATGCCTATG
This sequence comes from Sulfurospirillum sp., assembly GCA_016735235.1. GTDB lineage: Bacteria > Campylobacterota > Campylobacteria > Campylobacterales > Sulfurospirillaceae > Sulfurospirillum_A. The sequence continues at coordinate 60,500 of JAERRW010000079.1, forward strand.
CAGTGCCCAAAAGAACCTAAAAATGCTATTGTTGTGATAGATATTATATTAATTGTTTCCATGGCATAATTATACTATAAATAGAAGAAAATCATATTTGTTCTGTAACCCTCCCCAAAAACCATACCACCTAAAACAGAATAATTTTGAAAAAAAGTTAAAAAGTTTGGAGTATGAAAGTCCATATGATATAATCATAAAAGAGTTTGATGTTAAACCATCTAATTTTTATATTAATCCAGTCCATAAGAAGGTGGGACTTAACATTTATTGTATCTAACTCTTCTATTTATTAGATAAATTTATAATCAACTATTTTAAGGTTATTCTTTTATGATGTGGATCTGGGTTAATTTATCGTTTTTTCTGGATGATAAATTCTACAAAAGAAAAACTATAACTAAATTGAAACTTAAAATGAAGTTTTTTAAGGTCTCAAAATAACATTTTAAGGCAACAATTAGTATTATTATTAAATTAAAAATCGCACTTCAGTTTTAAATTTTGTGGGTGTTA
>JAERRW010000090.1 GCA_016735235.1 Sulfurospirillum sp.
TTATTGTCTCCTTTTTAAGGAACAAGTCCCTTAAAAATTCCTCGCTACTAAAGCACGAAGTGTTTACTTCTGTATTTTTCATTTTGTTGTCTCCTTTTTAAGGAACAAGTCCCTTAAAAATTCCTCGCTACTAAAGCACGAAGTGTTTACTTCTGTATTTTTCATTTTGTTGTCCCTTTTTTTATCATGCTTAAAAAGATTTTATGTCCACAAAGTTAGACTATTTGAAATTATAGGTTATTTTTTAGAGACCAAGAAGGAAAAAAGAGATTGTTATTTCTCTTTTATGTTATTAATATCTAATCTACATAATTAAAATTCATATAAATTTCAATCGCTAAAATACTAGTTTTTCCTTTTTTTCATAATTGTGTAAAATCCTCTAACAAGACCATAAAATGAGTATCCTGTAACGAAAAATGTTGTACTCTCAATAGGATAGAGGTAAAGAGATGAAAAAACAATTATAAGGATTATTAAAACTTTCATAATATTTGCTTTTTTCATATCTATCTTTTTAAAACTCGGATACCTTATATTGCTCACCATAAGAAAAGATAAAACACCAAGACCCAAAAGCATAGCTATTTCTAAGCCATGCATAAATGGATATTTTAAATAAGTAAGAACCCACATAGTTAAAACAACCGCTGCGGCCGGAATAGGAATACCTATAAATACAGATGGTTCGCTTACTCCACTCATTACATTGAATCTTGCAAGTCTTATTGCTCCAAAAACAACATATAATGCACTAAAAAGAGCACCTAATTTTCCAAATTGGTAGCCTATACTAAAATAAAAAAGCATTGCTGGAGCTACTCCAAAAGCAATAATATCAGCAAGTGAATCAAACTCTGCTCCAAATTTACTAGTTGTATTAGTTAGTCTTGCCACTCTTCCATCAAGTCCATCTAAAACAAGAGAGAGCAATATATATATAGATGCTTTTTCAAACTGACCATTAGACGATGCTATAATTCCAATAACACCAAGAAAAGAGCTTGCAGCTGTAAAAAGATTTGCAAATGTATAGATAAATTGTGATTTTTCATCATTAGTTTTTGTCATTATTTATTGCCTTTGTATGCAAAGTAACCAAGCACACTCTCACCTGCTTTTACTCTATCGCCAATAGAAACTTTTACTCTAAAATCAAGTGGTAAGTAAAATTCTATATCTCCATCAACTAAAAATCCAAATCTTTGGGCTAACTTTAAAGAACGAATAGTTTTAAAAATCTCTATTTTTCGAGCAAAAATTCCACTCTTTACATTTATAAAAAAATTATCATAATCACATTTACATGTAAGAGTAACTTTCTCTCCTAACTTTTTATTCAATAAAGAACTTATCGGTAAACATAATCCATGTCTTCTGTCGATTGAATCAAGACTCATTTTAGTTGGTGCTCTTAAAAGAGAGGCTTCTAAAAGCGGTTTTTCAATCTCAATTTTTGTATAATCTTTACCATCTATATATTTTGCTTTTGATATATTTATTATACTGCCATCATTTGGACTAAAAATTGCCTTATCGTCATTTTCTACTGGAACTCTTTCTGGATTTCTAAATAGATATATTGTAAAAATTAAAATAACGAAAAAAACCCATGAAAAAAAATCAAGCCATAATGATAATAGAAATAAAACTGATACAAAAAATATATATTTCCACCCCTCTTTTGCTATTAATTGTGTTGTTGTATTAATTTTCATCACTATTGTCTTCTTTTGTTTTCTTCTTCTTTTTTAATGATTTAATACCATTTTCTTGCTCATAAGAGTATATTATCTCTCTTAATTCCTTGCCATCAATAGTCTCATTTTTCTTCAAAGACTTAACTATATTTTCTATACATTCTCTATATTTTTTAAGTTTTTTAAGAACTATCTCATATCTTTCATCAAGCATATTTTTAATATACTCATCAAGATTTTCTGCCATTTTTTCACTATATTCGTTACTTGTGCCAGTACCTATAAATGTATTTCTCTGTTTTGCTAAAACCATAAGTCCGGCTACTTCACTCATTCCATAAATTCCAGCCATTGATTTTATAATATCTGTTGCTCTCTCAAGGTCATTTCCCGCACCAGTACTAATCTCACCTATAAAAACTTCTTCGGCAGCACGACCACCTAAAAGCACATCTATTTCAGCAATTAGCTCATGTTTTTGTGATAGAAATTTATTCTCTTCAGGAGTATTTAGTGTGTAGCCAAGAGCAGCAAGCCCACGAGGAATAATAGATACTTTGGAGACACTTTTTGCACCAACTGTTGTTTCTGCTATCAGTGCATGACCACTTTCATGATAAGCGACTATTCTTTTTTCTTCAGGATTTATACGTCTACTTTTTTTCTCAAGTCCAGCAATAGAACGCTCAACTGCTTCAACCATATTTTTATGATAAACATGAGATTTATTTCCACGACCAGCTAAAAGTGCTGCTTCATTAATTATATTAGCTAAGTCAGCTCCAGCAAGTCCAGCAGTTAAACGCCCTATGTCTTCTAAGTCAACATCTTTTGAGAGTTTTATTTCATTAACATGTACTTTCAAAATATCTACTCTGCCTTTAAAATCAGGCTTATCAACTAAAACTTGCCTATCAAAACGCCCAGGTCTTAAAAGTGCTGCATCAAGCACTTCGGGTCTATTGGTAGCTGCAAGAACAATAACTGGAGATTTATCAGAACTAAACCCATCCATCTCTGCTAAAAGTTGGTTGAGTGTCTGCTCTCTCTCATCATTACCACCCATCTGTCCATTTGCTGCACGGCTTTTTCCAATAGCATCAATTTCATCTATAAATACTATAGCAGGCGCTTCTTTTTTTGCATTATCAAACAGATCTCTAACACGACTTGCTCCAACTCCAACAAACATCTCAATAAAACTAGATCCAGAAACCGAATAAAAAGGTACATCAGCTTCACCCGCAACTGCTTTTGCAAGCAGTGTTTTACCAGTACCGGGAGGGCCGACTAAAAGAACACCTTTTGGAATTTTCGCTCCAAGTCTTAAATAGCGATCTGGATACTTTAAAAAATCGACTATCTCTTTTACTTCCTCTTTTGATTCTTCAACTCCAGCTACATCATCAAACTTTACATCTGGTTTTTCCGAATTTATTAGTTTTTTACTACTTCCCATTCCAAGAATTCCGCCACCCATATTTTTTTGCATACGGTTTGCAAGAAGCATCCAAATACCAAAAAATATAAATATTGGAATTATCCAAGAAAAAAGTATATCTGTAAATATATTTGTCTCATTATAGCCACCGTAAGGAATTTTTTTCTCATCTAAAAGAGGTATAAGAGTTGAATCTTCTCCAACTTTTTTTACAATATATACTGTTTTAGTAACACCATTATCGTTTACCGCTCTAAGTATTGTCTGCCCCATTGCGACATAGGTTATTTGATTTTTTTTAACTAACTCTTTAAATTCATAATAGTTTACCTTTTTTGTAACTGCTTTTCCATTTTGAGTTCCAGTTATGCCACCCATGCCATCGTCAGGTGCTAAAAAATTTTTAAACACCATAATAATAACAATTGAAAAAATTGCAAATACAAGCAGTGGATTTTGATTAAAAAAATTATTATTATTATTATTTTTTTTATTTTTATTGTTGTCGTTTTGGTTCAAGTTTCTACCTTTCTTAGTACAAGTATATACTACTCATTTTTTTATTTTTATCTCTTCAATAAAACATTATCTAGTTTTTCTTTTAATACGGCAGGCGTAAAAGGTTTTAATATATAGTTATTAACACCGGCTTTTAAAGCTTCAATAACTTCTGCTTTTCCACCTTCTCCTGTAATCATAATTATTGGTATATTTTTGTACTTTGATTCTGCTCTAATTTTTTTAACTAATTCTAATCCATTTACTTCTGGCATATTCCAATCTGTTAATAACACATCTATGTCATCATTTTCAGACATAATTTGCAAAGCAACTGCACCATTTTTTGCTTCTAAAACATTTTGATAATCTGACATTGCTAATGTTTTTTTAATAATACTACGTATTATTGATCTATCATCTACTACTAACAGTTTCAATGCTGCTCCTCAATTAACAAGTTATCTGCACAATTTTATCAAAAATTACTTTAAGTTGCTTTAATCTAAGCTAGCTAGTAAATTAAAAGCAGCTTTCAAATCAACTGTTTTTTCATAATAAGCCTTGCCAACTATAACACCTGATATCTCTTGTGTCTCTAGTAAAAGTTTTATATCATTAATATCTTTAACTCCACCACTTGCTATAGTATCAATACCACTAGCTCTTGCTATATCTAATGTAAACTCAACATTTACTCCACTTAGCGTTCCATCTTTTCCTATATCTGTACAAATAATAGTCTCAACTCCAGCATTTGCAAACTCTTTTGCTAGGTCGGTTGCTAGCATGGTCGATTTCTTAGCCCACCCTTCAACAGCTACATATCCATCTATTGCATCAATACCAACTGCAACTGAGTAATTTTTGCTCATCTGTATTACAAATTTTGGATTTTTAAGTGCAATTGAGCCAAGTATTACTCTATCAACTCCTAAATCGCAGTATTTTCTAATAGTCTCTTCATCACGAATGCCACCACCTAGTTGTAGTTTTAAATTAGAATTTTCTCTTATTTTTTGAATCTGCTTTAAATTTTTCGGTTCTCCTGCAAATGCACCGTTTAAATCAACTAAATGAATCCATTTTGAACCCATCTCCTCAAACTTTTTAGCTACTTTAAAAGGCTCTTTTGAATAAACCTTAGCTGAATTCATAAGTCCATGTTTTAATCTCACAACTACACCATCTTTTAAATCTATTGCTGGTAAAATTTCCACTATTTTCCTTTACAGTTTCACAAAATTTTTAAGTATCTTTAATCCATTTACATGTGATTTTTCAGGGTGAGGTTGAAAACCATATATATTTTCTTTTTCAATAGCACTTGCAAAATCATATCCATAAAAAGTCTTTCCAACTATAAATTTCTCTGGACAAATTGCATGAAAACTATGTATAAAATATAGGTAAATTTCTCTATCTATATCTTTAAATAGTTTTGAATTAGTCTGTACAAAAAGTTTATTCCATCCCATATGTGGAACTTTTAGCTTATAGTTAAATTGGAGCTTATTAAACTTTTTAACATTTCCTTCTACCAAACCAAGCCCTTGAGTAAAACCAAACTCTTCACTACTCTCCAATAAAAGTTGCATTCCTAAGCAAATACCAAGAAGGTGTTTTCCACTCTTTGCGAACTCTATGATAGCTTCTTGCATTCCATTACTTTTAAGAGATCTCATTGCATCTTTATATGCTCCAACACCTGGCAAAACTATCTTATCAAAATCTTTTAATTTGTTCGGATCTTTTACAATTTCAACATGTGAACCTATTTTATCAAAAGCATTAGAAACACTTCTTAAATTACCCATATTGTAATCAATTAACGCTATCATTTTCACTGATGGTTAAACTCTGGTACTATTTTTTTTAGTTGTATTATCTTATTCTCACATGTAAGAAGTTCTTCTATATCATTTTTTAACTTTTGCATGTCATATATTGTATTTGATGCTACTGTTATGGAGTCATATTTTGTTTTTTTGTCACTCTCGTTGATAAGAAATTCTTCATAAAGTTTCTCGCCAGATCTAAGTCCAGTAAACTCTATTTGAATATCTTTTTTTTCAGAAAGTCCTATCATTTTGTTTGCTAAATCAATTATTCGTACAGGCTCACCCATATCTAGTATAAATATTTCTTTGCCTTTTGCAATAGCTCCTGTTTGAAGAACTAGTTCGCAAGCTTCAGGAATAAACATAAAGTATCTTGTTATGTCTTTGTGAGTAACAGTAACAGGGCCACCTTCTTCTATCTGTTTTTTAAACTTTGGTATTACAGATCCAGAAGAACCCAAAACATTGCCAAATCTAACGACAGCTATATCAGTGTGATCACTCTTTATATTTCCAGCATAAAGTTCACAAATACGCTTCGTAGCTCCCATAACGCTAGTAGGACGAACGGCTTTGTCAGTAGATACCAATATAAACTTTTTTACACTATATTTAATAGCTAAATCTATACAATTTTTAGTACCAATTATATTGTTTTGTATTGCCTCGTCTATATTTGATTCTACCAAAGGAACATGTTTATATGCAGCAGTGTGTAAAATAATATCTGGCCTACATGTAGAAATAGTTTTTTCTAAAGATTTTATACTTAAGACACTATGCATAATAGGTTTTACAATATTTGAATTTAACTCTTCATAAATTGAATAAAGATTAAATTCACTATGATCTAAAAGAGTCAACTCTTTTACTCCATATTTTAAACATTGGCGACTTATTTCACTTCCAATACTACCGCCAGCACCAGTAATAAGAACTTTTTTATTTTTTAAAAACTTTAAAATAGCCTTTTTATCTAAATCCTTGGGATGCCTAGCAAGCAAATCTTCTACACTTATATTTTTTAACTCACTCGATAGATAATTTCTATTTAAAATTCTATCTAACGATGGAAGTATTTTAATCTCAATAAAATAACTACTAAGTTTATTATATATTTCTCTTGTTCGTTCAGGTTTAGTAGATGGCATTGCAATTACTAGAAGTTCTAACTTCTTCTCTTCATTAATATTTTTAATAAACATATTTTGTGAAAAAATTTTAATGTTATCTATGCTTCTTTTTTGCAAAGCTACATCATCATCTAAAAAATACTCTATTTTGTACTTAGAGTTTTTATACTCCTCTTTAAGTTTAAGTCCCGCTTGCCCTGCTCCAAATATAACTAAACTTTTGGACTTTTTAATTCCGCTTCTATTTATAGAGATACTATATGCATACATAATAAAATTAATTGAAAAAATAAAAAAAGCCAACTCCGAAAGCATTTCAGCTACACTTACATGTCCATAAAGAAATGGCATATAAACACAAAAAGCTGCTATATAAACAAAACTCTTAAGCATAAATGTCTTTTGGCTAGCTTTGCTCCAAGATAAAGAGTAATCTTTAAAAATCAATACAGAAGCTAAAATGCGAACTAATATAACCCATAAAACAACATTCAAATCAAAAGATTTATGAAATATCCAAAAAACCCATGTAAGTGTTGCAAAGGTTAGGCAAATTATGATTAAAAAATTTAAAACTCTTTTATCTAAGTACATGTTCATATAAAACTTTCTTCCTATGTTAATAAATTTTAGAATGATACTATAAATAAGATAAAAATAGAGTTTAAGCTCCTATAAATTAGTCTTAATAACATCACATATCATTTTTATATTATCTTTAGTCATAATAGTACTACTAGCCAAACATAAACCTTTATTAAATAACTCTTCACTAGTGCCATCTACTAATCTTAAAGTGTCTTTAAAAACAGGTTGCATATGCATTGGTTTCCAAAGTGGCCTGCTCTCTACATTTGCATTATTCAATACTTTGATTATCTTTTTAAAGTCTGTTTTATCGAATACCAAGGTAGTAAGCCATCTATTGCCTCGACTATTATTTAGTTCTGGCATAAATCTAATCTCTTCAATCTCATCTAAAAACTCTTTGTACCATTTGAATATTTCTCTTTTTTTATCTACTCTTTGCTTTATTACTTCCATTTGAGCCACACCTATTGATGCAATAGGATTACTTAACCGATAGTTATAGCCTATTTCATGATGCTCATAATGCAAGTGGTCTTCTTTTGATTGAGTGCTGTAAAATTTTGCTTTTTGTATCCACTTTTCATCACTAGATACAAGCATACCGCCACCTCCTGTAGTTAGTATTTTATTTCCATTAAAACTATATATTCCAAAATCTCCAAATGTACCTGTGTGTTTATCATTAAATGTAGCTCCCAAGCTCTCCGCTGCATCTTCTATTAAATATATTTTATAATTTTTACAAATTTTAGCAATTTTCACTATATCTGCACTCATACCAAAAAGATGAGTTACAATCAAAGCTTTTGGTTTTTTCTTACAGCTTTTCAAGTACTCTTCAAGAAGTATTGGTGAAAGATTCCAAGACTCTTTATCGCTATCTATAAATACAGGATTTGCCCCTTGATAAATAACTGCATTAATAGAGCCTATAAAAGTAAATGTAGAAGCTAGCACATCATCATCTCTTTTTATGCCAAGTACTAAAAGTGCTAAATGTATAGCAGAAGTGCCATTTATAACTCCAAGTGCATGTTTAGTGCCAGTATAATTTTTTATACTATTTTCGAATTTATCTAAATATTCGCCTACAGGTGCTATATAGTTGCTTTTTAATACTTCATTAAAATATTTAGCTTCTTTTCCACTCATGTGTGGAGCACTTAAAAAAAATCTTTTTTTATTCACTGTTTAGTACCCTCAGATCTTCAATTTGTAAACTTTAGCTAGCGGTGTTAAAATAACAGGTTCAAACAAAGTTCTATTATAGTTTTCAAATATGAAGAGTTGAAAATACAAAGAGTTATAGACTCTATTTTCTACTACTAAAAATTGTTTATAATTTGCCATAAATATTACATTTAAGTTGCTACGACTATCTATAGTCCTCTCTTCTGTTTGTAGTTTTCCATTTTTATCATAATAAGTTTTAGTAAATTTATTTATAGTCATCTCTTTTTCCCTAATATATAATTTGCCTATTTGCCTGCTCATCTTGATATTGTTGCCTAAATCTATAGCTTTTTTAGTCTCTTTAAAATTTTTAGTTTGATAGAAAAATGGTTTATCTCTTTTTATGCCTGTCATTAAATCTATATTTGAGAAAAATGTAATTGTAGGATATATATTTATCATACGATTTGGAAGATATAAATATATATCTCTAGTTTTCTCTGGTAATTTAATGTCAGTTTGCAGTGATGTTAAAAAATCATTGGTATCATTAAAGCCATAGTCTAAAGTCATTTGTCCTATATTGTTGATCCGTTTTATCTTTTCACTCTGATTTTTATCTTCATTTAGTTTGTCAATTAGAAATGTTTCTTCTGTATACTCTACATCCAATCTTAGCATTTTACTTGCCTCAACTTGTGGATTAGTAAGTACGAAACTAGTAGGAAAATTTACACTACCTCTATGTTTTCCGCCATCACTTAAGGTTTTTACATCAGCATAATACCTAATTGGATAACCATAATCCCACCAACCCACTACATAATCTTCTCTTGAAGCTATAGTTTTCAACTTATTAAGCACATTTACCTCATCTTTTATAAATACAGTAGATACTTTATAGTCTATTACATGTTTTATATTTGGTACTAGAATAAGAGTAGTTAAAAAAGTCATAACACTATATCTTTTTATTTTATTTTTTATTGGATTGCATGACTTGACAATTAAAAACCCAATACCAAGAGCGAGTATAGGCACAGCATATACTGTAAATCTTAACCCTCCGCTATACGCTAAAAACCCAAGACCGACCATAGGCAGACTTAAAAGCATAACTCTATGTTTAGAAACTAGATAGATATATCCAATAATAGATACTATAAAAGTAGTAGTATGTCCACTTATTCTATTTGCAAAAACCTCAAAAGGGATTTTTCCTGCCTCTCTTATTGTTTGGACAACAGAGAAAAAATGAAGTTGAAAATCAGAACCAATAACTTCAACAGAATCTTTAAACACATACCCTTTTAAACTTCCCCAAATAGGGTTAAATCCGCCTGTAAACATGAGAAGCAACAATGAAAATCCGAATAGATAATATAAGTATTTTAAAACTAAATCTTTTTTTAAAGTCAATGCTATATACAGAAATATTACTATTGCAAATCTTATCCATACATCTATCCACATCATAGAAAATATCATAAATGTAGCAAGGATTAAATTGTATTTAAAATCTTGTTTTTTTATATACTGATATATAATGCATAGAGCTATTAATCCAAAAAAAACAAACTCTAAAGCATAACTTTGAGGATACCACCATCTATATAAAATAATATCAAGTGCAGTAAAAAGTAGATATTTATTTTCTCTAGTTTTAAAAGCTTCAATAAGTGACCATAAAAGAAAAGTAGGAAATACTATATTTAATAAGTCAGTATCATAATAACCCGCCATAGTACGATTATAATAACTCCAAGCAATGCTTGATAACAAGGCGGCTATGAATCCAGCTTCAAGATTCCCTATACTTTTACCTATTAAAATAACTGGTATCACCAAAAGAGAAGAAAAAAATACTGGCATGTAAAATATGATAGATTCAAAAGAAAAAGGAAGTATTTTAGCTATAAATGCGGTCAATATAGAATTAGCACTTTCAAATGGAGATAAGTCATTTGTGTCCTCTTTGATGCCTGCTAATATATCTCTAGCACCTTCAGCAAAATAATAACCATCATTTGTATTTATCATAAACTGATTATTAAACTTAAACTGTTCTGTGTCGCTAAATTGATAAACCCATATCAATCTTATAGCTACACTAAATATAAATGCTATCAATATATATATAACTGTTTTTTTATTCTCATTAATTATCATTATTTTATTATCCTTAATTTTTTACATGAATCTCTATTTAACTATTGCCTCTAAACTTTTCCATAGTCAAACTGCTCTTTGAGCTTATATCGCTTCTTTTAATTATTTTTAAAATAGTAAGAAAAAGTATTTTTATATCGAGCCAAAAAGATTGATTCTCTACATACCACATGTCATATTCAAATCTTTTCCTCCAACTTATCGCATTTCTACCATTTATTTGCGCCCAACCTGTAACACCTGGTTTTACATTATGTCTTCTTTTTTGCTCAATACTATAAAGTGGTAAATACTCCTCAAGAAGTGGTCTAGGTCCTACAAAACTCATTTCACCTTTTAATATATTAAATAGTTGAGGTAACTCATCTAAACTTGTACTTCGTATAAATTTACCATTACTCAATAATCTTTGCTCATCAAGAAGTAGCTCACCGTTTTCATTTTTTTCATTTGTCATAGTTCTAAATTTATAAATTTTAAATATTTTACCATCTAATCCGACTCTCTTTTGAAAAAACAGTATTGGAGTTCCCATTTTAATTAAAATTACCACAGAGACTATTATAAAAAATGGTAAAAATATTATTATTGATATAGATGCTAACAATACATCAAAGACTCTTTTAATCATCAATTATTATCTTTTAATTCTAATATTTTTTCAATATATTCTTTGGCAAGTTTAGAGTATTGCCTGTTTTCATATAGCCACTTATTGCCATTTTTTCCCATTTTTTGTCTCTCCTGTAAGCTTAAGCTTGCTATATTTGAAATTGCCTGTTTTAAATCATTATAATTTGAAGTTCTAATAAATTCTCCACAATGAGCTTCATTTATCATTGATTGATAGCCAGTATATGATGCTATGATAGGCTTTGATGCTAACATGTATTCAACTATTTTATTCATAGACTGTCCATATTTCCATCTTCTTGAATTTTCAGTTGAAAAGTAGAGTATATCGCATTTATATAAAAAATATTTTACTTGATTTTGTGCTATTCTTGACAAAAAAGTTACATTATTATAGTTTTCTAAATCTGCTTTAAATTTATCTTTCAAATCACCACTTCCTACTAAAACAAAATGAATGTTTATATTATTATTGAACATTTTAATTGCAGATATAAATGGTTCTAGTGCATTTGAAATACCCATATTTCCAGCATAACCAACTATTAATTTAGATTTTGGAAAAATATCATCAAATGGATTTTTATTTTTAATAATATTTATTTTATAGTTATCTGGATTGAATCCTTGCGGTGAACAAAAAAATGGTTTTTCATATCCTAAGATATCTGCCACATGTAAGTCTAATTTTGGCATAGTGCCAACTATTAAATCAGATTTTTTATAACCAAATTTTTCAATAAAACCAATTAATAGAACCAATGGATGCCATTTACTAAAATTGCCTACCTCTATTAAACTTAAAGGCCAAATATCACGAATTTCAAATACTAAAAAAGATCTGTATTTTCTCTTTAAATAGTATCCATAAATTATGGTAAATATCGATAGTGATGAAACTATTACAACATCGGGAATAGATAATTTACTTTTAGGAAAATAAAAAAGTTTTTTTTCAAAATCAAACCAACTTAAAACTCTACTTATTGAAACAGTTTTTGCATACTTTTTTGTTTTTATCCAACATACTGGAACAGTATCTATATTTTCAAAATTATATACTTCTTTTGTGTATGGATAACTTGCTAAATGATTTGAATCTGATGTTATGAATGTGGCACTGTGTCCTAGTTTAATAAACTCTTTTGTAAGTTCAAATAGCCTAGCTGGCATTTTGTTATATTTAGGTGGGCTTGTATACTTGGATATACATAAAATATTCATTTATACTTCTTTGTTTCAAAATATAACACTAATTGCTACTTAATGTAATAATATTATATCATATAAATTATTAGATATAAACTTTCATAATAAGCTTAATTTAATCATGCTATTATTTTATCTAAGAAAATATTTACAACCATCAAAAGGAGATGATATGAAGTTTTCAAAGTTAGAGTTATGGCATAAGATTTTTATAGGTTTAGTTGCTGGTTTTTTTACTGGTATTCTTTTGGGCGAAAAAGCTGTATATATAAAACCAATTGGTGATGTATTTATAAATGCAATTAGAATGCTTATTGTTCCTCTTGTTTTTACATCTTTAGTGGCTGGTATGGTGAGTTTAAAAGATTCAAAAAAAATGGGGCGTATTAGTTTAAAAACTATTGGATTCTACCTATTTACCACTATGATTGCTATCACCATAGGGTTACTTTTTGGCATAATCATGCAGCCTGGTGCTGGAGTAGAGATTAGTAGTTTAGGAGAAGCGGCTATAGCTGGAACACCGCCTGAGCTTGTCCATATTTTTACTTCTTTAATACCTCAAAATCCTATAGCGGCACTTGCTGAAGGAAATATATTGCAAATTATTGCATTTTCAATTTTCTTAGGAATAGCAATTAATATGGCAGGCAGTAAAGGAGAAAAAATCGGTGATATGTTTATTGATTTTTCTAATATAATGTTTAAACTCACAGCACTTATTATGGAATTTGCTCCATACGGAGTATTTGCTTTAATAGCTTGGGTATCGGGCATATATGGACTAGATGTTCTACTTCCTCTGCTTAAACTTATTGTAGCGGTATATTTAGCTTGTATAACACATGCAATCTTTACTTATGGCTCAATTTTAGCAATTAATAAAATAGGTGTTGTCAATTTTTTCAAAGAGATATCTACTGCTCAAATGATAGCTTTTACTACAACAAGTAGTGCGGGAACTCTACCAGCGACAATAACATGTGCGCGCAATTTAGGTGCATCAAAAACAGTTTCTAACTTTGTTCTTCCTTTAGGAGCAACAATTAACATGGATGGAACAGCCATTTATCAAGGTGTTTGTGTATTGTTTATTGCTCAATTAATTGGGTTTGATTTATCTATGTCGCACTACATAACTATAATTTTAACATCGACACTAGCATCTATTGGTACTGCGGGAGTTCCTGGTGCAGGTTTAATTATGTTGACTTTAGTGCTTAGTTCTGTTGGCTTGCCTATAGAGTATGTCGCAATTATAGCTGGGGTTGACCGTATCTTAGATATGATGCGTACGACTGTTAATATCACTGGAGATGCTACATGTGCTCTTGTTGTATCTAAAAGTGAAAATGAATTTAATCCAAGCGTAGTAAAATAATAACTAGACTAATTAAGATATAAGTTTATCTTAATTAGTCAAAAACCTACTTGAGATATTTATTAATATAATTTTTTCTATTATCAGTTTTTTCTACAGTTTTTTTACTATCTTCTTTTTTCATAGGTGCAACATCATTAAAATAGAGTATATCTATAAAAAAAATAATCAATATTATTAAGACAATAGGAGCTAAAAACAGCACTATGCTATCTATCTTTTAAGTTGATTAACAGTCTGTAACATCTCATCACTTGCTACAATAGCTTTTGAACTAGCTTCATATGCACGCTGACCTGTAATAAGATCGGTCATCTCTTCAACAAGCTGAACATTACTCATCTCAACAAAATGTTGTCTAATCTGCCCCAAGCCTTCTAGTCCAGGAGTTCCTATAATAACATCTCCTGAGGCATCTGTATTTACAAAATTATTATCTCCTAAAGAGTGAAGACCTGCTGGATTAATAAAATTTGCTAATTCAATTTCACCAATATCGGTCATCTCCGTCTCTCCTGATTCAAGAACAGATATTGTGCCATCTACTCCAATTGAAATTCGTGTGGAATCTTCTGGAACTGTCATTTCTGGAATCATTTTATAGCCATCTGAATTTACAATACTTCCATCACTATCTAATTTAAATGAACCATTTCTAGTATATGCCGTTGATCCATCATTAAGTTCAATTTGAAAAAAACCTTCTCCTGCTATTGCTACATCTAAATCATTTCCTGTCTCTTTAAAATTACCTTGAGTAAATAACTTTGTTATTGCTGTTGGGCGAACTCCTAATCCCACCTCAATTCCTGTAGGAGAAACTGTTGTGGCACTAGTTGATGTTCCTGCATATTCCATGGTTTGATACATAAGATCCGCAAACTCCGCACGCTGTTTTTTGTAGCCAATTGTATTAACATTTGCAATATTATTTGAAGTTACATCTATTTGCATCTGTTGTGCAATCATTCCTGTTGCCGCCGTATAGAGTGATCTTACCATTTTTGTCTCCTTTAGTTATGAAAGTTTAATTTATTTTATGCTCTTGTTTGTGCTAATTTATTTATAGCATCATTGTTTAGGTCATTCATGTGTGAAGTCATTACTTTTTGATACATCTCAACCATCCTATGTGCTTCAATAAGCCCTGTCATTTCTCTTACAGGATTAATGTTGCTAGATTCTAAATAACCTTGAGCAACAACATCAGCATTTTGCAAATCGTTTATATCGTTAATGTCTTTAAATTGATAAAGATTGCCACCCTCTTTTGTAAGAGATTTTATATCATCACTTTGGGCTATAAAAAATCTTCCTGCTGGAATCTCTCCATCTTCAAATCCTTCTTCAAAATCTAACGAATACATATTGCCTGCTTTATCTACTGTAAAAGTATTATTAATTGGTACTTGTATGTGCTGTCTATTTTCAAAATATGTTGAAGGAAGAACAGGATAACCTTTTTTGGTTACAAGAGTACCTTGGTCATTAATAACAAATGAGCCTTCTTGAGTAAGTCTAATTCCGTTAGGAGTCTCAACCATAAAAAATGCATCTTCTCTTTTTAGAGCAAAATCTAATGAGTTTCCAGTAGCTTTAAGCCCGCCTTGTTTGAACTCTATATACTGTTCACTTACTTGAGGAACTCTATCAATTGAAGCATTAAGATATTTTGCCGCCTCTTTTGTATTATTTTTAATAGGCATATCTTCTTGAGTCTCTTGAAAAATTCTCTTGAAATCGCCTATAACAACATCATCACGCTTGAATGCATTTGTATTTACATTGGCTAAATTATTTGTTATAACATCTAGTCTATTAAATTGTGTTACCATAGCTCCCGTTGCAGAGTAATATCCATTTTGCATTAATTATCCATTTTTTATTTTAATAATATTTATAACTAAGCAACTATTGTTCCATTAAATAAATAGATTATTAATCATCTTTTAAACTATTTTAAGTATAATACTATCCTTATATATATTATTTTCTAGGAGAAAACTTATATGGTAGCGAAAGAGCTTTATGCACACTTAGAAAATCTATTTAAAAAAAATGAAAAAAGAAATGTAACTTACGAACAAGTTATGTCACTCTATACAAAACAGCCAACTGTCTCAAATGTTAAAAAAATGATAACACTTATGAATAAGTATAAAATAACACTTATTACTTCGGCTGAACTAGCAAAATTAAAAAACTTAGAAGATGCTCAAAAAAAAGCTGAAGAAGCTCAAAAATTACAAGACCAAGCACTAGAAAAAGAGTTTGACTTAGCAAATGAAAAAGAACTTTTAGAGTGGTCTAGAAGTGATAGTCCAGTTAGAATGTACTTGAGAGAAATGGGGCTTATTGCACTTTTAACAAAAGAAGAAGAGATCAATATTAGTAAAAAAATAGAGTTTGGTGAAGATATTATTATTGATGCTTTTTGTTCTGTGCCGTACCTTATAGATTTTATTATTGACTACAAAGAAGCACTTATAAACCGTGAACGGCGTGTTAAAGAACTATTTAGAAGTTTTGAAGATGAAGAGGACAGTGAAAATGATAGTGAAAATAAAACTACAAAAAAAGACAACAAAAGAACACAAAAAGTTCTCACAAGTTTCAAAGCATTAGAAAAAGCAAAAAAAGATTGGTTAAAAGCTATAGCAAAAATAGAAGTGCAAAAAAATATAGAAAATCATGAAGAAAAAATTATATACGATATAACTGTTGCTTTTAAGAAAAAAATTCTCAAAGAGACGCTTTTAGAGCTTGGTCCTACAAGCAAACTTATTAATGAGTTAGTAAAATCTATGGAAACTTCATTAAAAAGTGATGATGAGTTTGATAAAGAGTTAAAAAAATTAGAGTATAGACTTCCTCTTTTCAATGATACATTAAAGAGTAATCACAGTAAGCTTTTAGAAGAAATTACAAACCTAAACAAAGATGATATTATAGCATTAGTCCCTGAAGCCACAATGGTTTCAACATATACAGAGATAAAAAAACTATTTCAGACAAAAGAGGCTAGTAAGCAGAGTTTTGACTTAGATCCTGAACTACTCAAAGAGATTGTTGAGCAGATAAAGCGCGGTAAAAATATTGCAGACAAATCAAAAACTCGTATGGCAAAATCAAATCTTCGTCTTGTTGTTTCTATTGCTAAAAGATATACAAATAGAGGCTTACCTTTTCTAGACTTAATCCAAGAGGGAAACATAGGTCTTATGAAAGCTGTAGATAAGTTTGAATACAAAAAAGGCTATAAGTTTTCAACATATGCCACATGGTGGATTCGTCAAGCAATAAGCCGTGCTATAGCAGATCAAGCAAGGACTATTCGTATTCCTATTCATATGATTGAGACTATCAATAGAATTAACAAAATAATTCGTAAATACCTTCAAGAAGAAGGCAGAGAGCCAGACATAAATACTATAGCAGAAGAAGTTGGATTAAGTGTTGATAAAGTTAAAAATGTTATTAAAATTACAAAAGAACCTATTAGTCTCGAAGCTCCAATAGGAAATGAAGATGATGGAAAATTTGGTGACTTTGTAGAAGACAAAAGCTCGGTCTCACCTATGGACTTTATGCTAAAAACCGACCTCAAAAATCAAATCAATGAAGTACTAGATCAACTCAATGAGAGAGAAAAAGCAGTTATTCGCATGAGGTTTGGACTTATGCATGATGAGAGCGATAGAACACTAGAAGAGATAGGAAAAGAGTTAAGTGTAACAAGAGAAAGAGTGCGACAAATAGAGAGTTCGGCTATAAAAAAACTAAAACATCCAAAAGTAGGACGAAAACTTAAAAACTATATAGAGAGTTAATATAAATTATAGGTTTACGGCTTAAATTGAACAAATCCCAAAAGAACACTAGCTATAGGAATAACTCCTATGCCAACTAAAAAAGGTATTGCTGAAAATAGCTCATTTTTTATTAAAAAAAGCATGGCTATACAGAGCAATACATAAGCTAATAGTCTCAAAGGGTTAAAAACCCCTCTTTTACTTTTGTAGAGATTTAAAAAAACTTGCTTGAAACCTTTATGCTTTTTTCTCTCTTCTTTATAAAATTTTACAAACTCATCTTTGTTTAACTCTTTTTCATCTATATTTTCATTAAACAACTCATATTTATCATCAATTTTATCTAATTCATCTCTATTCGTTAAAATCTCTCCATCTTCAAGTCTACTCTCTACTAATCCTTTGTAGGAAAAAAAAGAGCTTATAATAATAATAATAGAACAGATAAAAGCAACTTGTGTATTTATAAGCCACAAATCACTCATAAAAGCAGATAGTATTAATAAAAAAATATAAGCTCCAAAATAGACTAAAAAAATTTTACTCTTCATGATTATCTTGTTTTTTATACTCTTTATATCTAACATTATCTTTAAACTCAGCATATGACTCTACTTGTTTTTTATAAGCTTTATAAATATTTGCAATAGCCCCACCAATGCCCCAAAAAATACCAAGCCAAAGCAACCAATCATAGCCAAAAGAGTTTTTCATAAGCACGCCAGCACCAACACCCAAAAGTATAGCAACCACTATAGATATACCTAAAGATAGCCCATCAGCACTCTCTATAAGTTTAGCATACTTTGGTTTTTCACTTTTACTCATTTAATTTTACTCATAACTTTATGAGCAGCTGCAATACAACTCTCTATCATCTCATTAGTTGTAGCCGAACATATAAATCCTGTCTCAAACTGGCTACATGCAAAATAATAACCCTCGCTTAACATACCTTGATGAAATTTTGCAAACATGTCTGTATCAGATTTCAATGCATCATCAAAGTTTTTCACTTTTATTTCATTAAAGAAAAAACCAAACATACTTCCTTGAGTATTAACATGTAATGGTATGCAATTTTCATCTGCTGCATGCTTTAAACCCTTAACTAAAGATGTTGCTTTTAACTCAAAATCATTATATAAATTTTTACTATCTAAAATCTTTTGTAAAGATGCAAAACCAGCAAACATTGCAACTGGATTTCCACTAAGAGTTCCTGCTTGATACACTGGACCATCAGGACTAAGTTGATTCATAATCTCAAGCTTTCCACCAAAAGCACCAACGGGCATGCCTCCACCTATTACTTTGCCAAAAGTTACCATATCAGGCACCACACATGTAACACCTTGAGCTCCTTTTAAAGATGCTCTAAAGCCACTCATTACTTCATCAAAAATTAATAAAGTTCCATTTTCATCACAAATTACACGCAAATCTTGTAAAAACTTCTCATCTGCAGAAATAAGACCCATATTGCCAGCAATTGGCTCAATTATAATACATGCAATATCTTTTGAATTTTCAAAGCATCTCTTTACACTCTCAATATCATTATATTTTGCTAAGAGTGTATGTTTTGTTAAGTCAGATGGAACACCCGGTGATGAAGGTGTTCCAAAAGTAGTTGCCCCACTTCCTGCTTGAACCAAAAGTGAATCACTATGACCATGATAACAACCCTCAAACTTTATAATATCGTCTCGTTTAGTATAACCACGAGCAAGCCTAATCGCACTCATGACAGCTTCAGTGCCACTGCTTACAAAACGAATTTTATCAATACTTTCAAACATGTTACAAATCAGACTAGCTAATTTTGTCTCTATTTGAGTAGGTGCTCCAAAACTTACACCTTTAGTTACTGCTTTCATGATAGAGAGTTCTATTGTTTTATCGCAATGCCCAAAGATGAGTGGTCCCCAACTTTGAACAAAATCAACATAACGATTGCCATCTATATCAAACAGATATGCACCCTCTCCACGATCAATAAACATGGGAGTTCCTCCCACACTTTTAAATGCTCTTACTGGAGAATTTACTCCTCCGGGAATAACATTTTGTGCTAATTTAAATTCATCTTTACTTTTTATGGTTTTCATTTGTATCCCTTTTAATTTTCAAGTTTTAACAACTATTTGCTAGATTGATTAGTCACATAAAAATAGAGTGCGTCTAGCTCACTATTTGCTAAAAAATACTTTGGCATTACAGAGTTTGACTCTTTTAATGCTCTAAAAAACTTCTCTTTAGAGAGATTATTAATAGCCGGAGCTACTAGTTTTTTTTGTTCACCTTTATGTTTATATTTTGCTATAACTGACCCCTCGCCTCTTTTTCCATGACAAAGAACACATCCAATACCTCTTGGATTTACATAAAGCATTTTTGCATACTCTGTTTTAGTTATAAAACCTTCGGCTTTTAAAGACAAAAAAAGCATAGCAGTACAAACAATAATCTTCATTTATCCTCTTTTTAATTGAAAGTAGATATAATAACAAAAATTACATTTAAGGGTGCTAAAATATGACAATTTTGGATGGAAAATCGTTATCTAATAAAATAAAAGAAGAGGTAAAACAAGAAACTAAAGAGATAAAAAAAAATGGAATTATACCCGGTTTAGCAGTTATTTTAGTAGGCGATAATCCTGCTAGCCAAACTTATGTAGCTTCAAAAGAGAGATCTTGTATTACAGCAGGTATATTTTCTGAAAAAATAGCTATGAATATTGATGCTAGTCAAGAGAGATTAATAGATAAAATTACAAAATTAAATGAAGATAATAGCATACATGGTATTTTAGTGCAACTTCCTCTTCCCAAACAAATAGATACTAATAAAATTTTAGAAACAATAAATCCTAAAAAAGATGTTGATGGCTTTCACATGTTTAATGTTGGAAAATTATCCATTGGCAACCCTAGTTTAGTTCCATGTACACCACTAGGAATTATGAGGATTCTTAAAGAGTATGACATTAACCCAACAGGCATGGATGCATGTGTAGTTGGAGTTAGTAATATAGTAGGCAAACCTATGATAAATTTACTCACTAATGCAAGAGCAACAGTTACAATTTGTCACTCTAAAACAAAAAACCTTAAAAACCATACTTCAAAAGCCGACCTTCTTATAGTTGGTGTTGGCATTCCTCATGTGATTACAGAAGACATGGTTAAAAATGGAGCTATTGTTATAGATGTTGGTATCAACAAAATGACATGTGGTAAATATAAAGGAAAACTTGTAGGAGATATCGACTATGAAAATGTATCGCATAAATGTAGCTATATTACGCCAGTTCCCGGTGGAGTGGGCCCTATGACTATAGCCATGCTTCTTAAAAATACTCTAACCGCAGCAAGAATGAGTGTAAAATAATGAAATCATTTTTAAAAAAATTTTTTACTTGGTCAAATTCATGGACTGGCACTATTGTCATTGTTCTTTTGATTATCTTTTTTATAGCTCAAGCTTTTGTAATTCCTAGTGGGAGTATGAAAAAAACTCTTCTTATAGGTGATTATCTTTTTGTTAAAAAATTCTCATATGGAATTCCAACTCCTCACCTGCCTTGGCTAGAAGTAAAGGTTCTACCAGACTTCTTTGGAAATGGTCATCTCATAGAAGGTAATCGTCCTAAACGCGGAGATATAGTAGTATTTAGATTTCCAAAAGAGCATAAAGTTCATTATGTAAAAAGAATGATTGCTGTTGGAGGAGATGAAATTCTTTTTCAAGATAAACACCTATATATTAGTTTTCATGAGGGTGAAAAATGGATGAAAAACAACTATTCGACAGACAAACTAATAACAATATCTGGAAAAACTTGGGTATTAAATCCATATAAAGATAAATTTCCAGGCATTCAATATGATGAAAATGTAAATCTTTTTGAACAGATGAAGATGTTTCTCGCATCAAGTGACTTTGCAATGCAGCCTGTTATTGTTGAAGAGCTTCCAAGAGATTTCAATACTAGCTTTAATGCTTTTTATAAAAAAATTCCAATGGGTGAATTTTACATGGTAGGAGATAATCGTGATCACTCAAACGATAGTAGATTTTGGGGAAGTGTTCCATATAAACTCATAGTTGGAAAACCTTGGTTTATCTATTTTAGTTGGGATGATGATTATAAAATTAGATGGAACAGAATCGGTCGTTTTATAGATACTATTCAGAGAGATGCAAGCTTTTTAGATGGAAAATAATGAAATTATAAAAATTATAGCTACTGTTTTAGCTTTAGCATTAGCTATTATAGGTCATGAAATTATGCATGGCTACATGGCTTATAGGTATGGTGATAATACAGCAAAAAATGCTGGACGTCTTAGTATTAATCCTCTTGTTCATATAGACATATGGGGGACTATAGTTGTTCCAGCAACTCTTTTTTTTACTGGTGCTCCTTTTTTGTTTGGTTGGGCAAAACCAGTACCCATACATACATCAGAAGTGATAAAAAATGCAGGCTATAAAGGTGCTATAAATGTTTCACTTGCAGGCATATACTACAATTTTGGACTTGCTCTATTTGCTTCAATTTTATTAAAGTATATAGACTTAAACTCGATTAGCTCCATGTTTGAACTTTTTATAATTTACTTTATATTTCAAACTTTAATCTATAATGTAATATTAGGATTCTTTAACCTCTTACCAATTCCACCACTAGATGGCTCACATGCACTATCTTATTTTGCATCATGGAACAGATGGTATAAAGTTGTAGACTTTTATAGATCTATAGAGAGATATGGCATGGTTATCTTAATTCTCATCATAGCAACACCTCTATCGAAATATATATTTAAACCAATCAAATACATAATAGGCATGCTTTTATAAACTAATTGTGATATAATTATTTTGTTGCATGTAGTGAAAAAATAAGGAAAAATATGAAATTTTTTATAGCAACAGACCATGCGGGAGTGGCAATAAAGCCAAGTATTATCAAAATGCTCAAAACTAGAGGACATGAAGTAGTAGATTTGGGTCCATCAAATAATGAAAGGGTAGACTATCCCGATTATGCTCACAAACTATGTTTAAAAGTTTTAGAAGAGACAGGCACTCAAGGCATACTTATTTGTGGAACAGGAATAGGCATGAGCTTAGCGGCAAATAAAAATACTAACATTAGAGCAGCACTCTGTCATGATGCATATACAGCAAGTATGGCAAGGGCTCATAACGATGCAAATGTCTTATGTTTTGGGGAGCGAGTTGTGGGAATTGGGGTTGCTGAATCTATAATTGATGCTTGGTGCAATGAGGGTTTTAAAGGTGAAATACACGCAAATCGTGTTAAAAAGATAGAACTTTAATGATACTAGAGTGGATAATAACAACAACATTAGCTTCACTTTGTGCTTACCTAATTGTTATGGTTTTTTACTACAAATCTCTTTTAAGAAAAGAGGAATTAAGTGGTAACATTACTATAAATACTCTAGGAGATGCAGAAATTGTTATAAGAAAATATCAAATACAACTCCAACGCTCTTTAGGCAATATAGACATACTAAGTGAGGAGCTTTTAAAAGCTAAAGATGAACTCAAATCCATGAGAACTAAAAACTCTCAATTTCGCATGGAAGGCGATAAACTAAGAGAACAGATAACAGAGTTAAAAAGCAAAATAGAGGCTCTTCTATAAACAATGAGTACAAAACTAATATCTTATAGGACATTAACATGAAAACACTAAATCAAAGCGATAAAAAGTATCTACTAGACTTAATAAGAGATGTAAAAGATTTTCCTAAACCAGGCATTATTTTTAAAGACATCACAACACTTTTATCAAATGCAAAAGCATACAACTTTCTTATAGACCATTTAGCACAAAGATATAACAATTTAGATATAGATTTTATAGCTGGCATAGAAGCTCGTGGTTTTATTTTCGGAGCCGCACTCGCTTCAAAAATAGGAAAATCTTTTGTACCCATAAGAAAGCCGGGGAAACTTCCATATACTACAATTAGTGAAAAATACTCATTTGAGTATGGCATAGATGAAGTAGAGATGCACATAGATGCTTTTAAATGTAAAAAAGATAGACCAAAGGTTCTTCTTATTGATGATTTGATAGCAACTGGAGGAACTGCCACAGCCGCTGTAAACCTCATAAATAAAGTAGGTGCTGAGTGCATAGAGGCTTGTTTTGTATTGAATCTAACTTTTTTGCAAGGTGATAAAGAGATAAAAAAAACAACAAATGTATACTCTGTTTTGGAAATAGATTAATGTATATTCCTAAATCTTCAAAGTTTGATCCAGATATAAATGGACATTTTGGCAAATTTGGAGGAAGATATGTCCCAGAAACACTAATGCCTACTCTTTTAGAGCTTGATATATTTTATAAAAAAATACGTTTTGATAAAGAATTTTGGAGTAAAGTAAATTTCTATTTTAAAAATTACATAGGAAGACCTTCTAGTCTTTATTATGCAAAAAATATCTCTAAAGAGTTAGGTGCTAAAATATACCTTAAAAGAGAAGACTTAAACCACACAGGAGCACACAAGATAAACAACACCATTGCACAAGGACTAATTGCACAAAAAATGGGTAAAACAAAAATTATTGCAGAAACTGGAGCTGGTCAACATGGTGTTGCAACTGCTACAGTTGCCGCTCTTTTAGGTTTAACATGTGAAATTTTTATGGGTGAAAAAGATATTAAAAGACAAGAGTTAAATGTGTTTCGCATGGAACTTCTTGGTGCAAAAGTCCATAGTGTTAAAAGTGGAAGTAGAACTTTAAAAG
The DNA here is from genome assembly GCA_016735235.1 of Sulfurospirillum sp. GTDB lineage: Bacteria > Campylobacterota > Campylobacteria > Campylobacterales > Sulfurospirillaceae > Sulfurospirillum_A. Next base: position 24,386 of record JAERRW010000090.1, read on the forward strand.
ATGCCATGAATGAAGCTATAAGATATTGGGTAACAAATGCTAGAGATACATTTTACATCATAGGAACTGTAGCTGGTCCTCATCCCTACCCTATGATGGTGCGTGATTTTCAAGCTGTTATTGGTTATGAAGCTAAGGCTCAAATATTAAAAAAAGAGAGTAGATTACCAGATTATATTATAGCTTGTATCGGTGGAGGAAGTAATGCAATTGGAGTTTTTAGTCATTTTTTAGAAAATGATGAAGTTACATGTATTGGTGTTGAGGCTGGTGGGCTTGGAGTTGAAACCAATAAACATGGTGCTAGTTTAGAAAAAGGTAGTCCGGGAGTACTTCATGGTCAAATGAGCTATCTACTTCAAGATGATGATGGACAAATACTAGAGGCCTACTCTATAAGTGCTGGACTTGACTACCCGGGAATTGGTCCTGAACATGCTTATCTTAAAGAACTCAATGCCGTAAAATATAAACATGTAACGGACAAAGAAGCACTAGATGCATTTCAATGGCTAAGTCAAAAAGAGGGTTTAATACCAGCATTTGAAAGTTCACATGCAGTTGCATATTTGAAAAAAATGTCAAAAAATGAGTTGAAAAATTCACTTATTATAGTTAATCTTTCTGGTCGTGGTGATAAAGATATAATAGAAGCAAAAAAAATATTAAATTTTAACAAGGAGAAGTAGAGTGAAAATAGTAGTAGAAAATAAAAAAATAGATGATGTAAAAGCAGATATAAAAATAGTATTTGTGTTAAATAAAGATTTCAATCATAAGTGGGTTGAAGATAAAAAAACTTTAGAATTTTTAGGTTTTAAAGCAAAAAGTGAAGAGTGTTGTTTTTTAACAGAGAAAAAAATAGTATATGTAGGCATAGATTCACTTCAAAGTGAAGAGATAAGACTAGCCTCTTCTAAAGCTATTAATATCATAAAAAATACAAATGCAAAAAGTGTAAAAATAGGAACTTATGCCAATGAGTGTCCCGGAGTAAGTATTAAAGTTATGAGCGAAGCATTTATACTTGGAAGTTATAGTTTTCAAGAGTATAAAACAAAAAAAGATCCACTAAAACTTGAGACTATCACTATCTGCTTAGATGACTACAGTAAACCAAATGCATCGCTTGAGACTGCTAAAAAAGCAGTAAAAGTAGGAACAATTATAGCTAACTCTACAAACTATGCAAAAGACTTAGTAAATACTATTCCTCATGACATGACATCAGTAGAACTTGCTAAAGTCGCACAAAAGTTAGATAAAATTGACAATGTAACATGTAAGATCTATGATGAAAATTTCTTAAAAGAACAAAAAATGGGTGCATTTTTAGCAGTCAATAGAGCTAGTCATATACCGCCTCGCCTTATTCATCTTATATATAAACCAAAAAATGCAAAAAAGAAATTTGTATATGTTGGTAAAGGTTTAACTTATGATAGTGGCGGACTTAGCCTAAAACCAAGTGCATCAATGGTTAGCATGAAATCCGACATGGGCGGAGGTGCTGCAGTTTTAGGTATATTAAAAGGTGCTGCACAAATTGGTCTTCCTTATGAAATTCATGCAATAATAGGCGCAACAGAAAACTCAATTGGACCGGAAGCTTATAAGCCTGACGATGTGCTTGTAGCAAAAAATGGTAAAACAATTGAAATAGGTAATACAGATGCCGAAGGACGCTTGGTTCTTGCTGATTGTTTATGTTATGCTAGTGAATTAAAACCTGACTATTTAATCGATATAGCAACATTAACAGGGGCTTGTGTTGTTGCTTTTGGAGAGTACACAACTGCGGTTATGGGACACTCTTGTAATCTCAAAAACTCTCTAATGAGTTCGGCTGTTGAAAGTGGAGAGCTTACTGGTACTCTTCCATTTAATAGATACTTAAAAGAGCAACTAAAAAGTCCTATTGCAGATTTAAGCAATATTGGTAAAAACGGTTGGGGTGGAACAATAACGGCAGGCATGTTTTTAGATAATTTTGTTGAAGATAATTATAAAGATAAATGGTTGCATTTAGATATAGCTGGTCCTGCTTTTGTAGATAAAAATTGGGGATACAACCAATGCGGAGCTAGCGGAGCTGGAGTACGTATGAATCTCTACTGGATGATAGATCAAAGTAAAAAAGAAGATAATTAATGGGCTTAGGTGTAGGCATAGTTGGGCTTCCAAATATAGGTAAATCAACGACATTTAATGCTTTAACAAAAACTCAAAATGCAGAGAGTGCGAACTATCCATTTTGCACAATAGAACCAAATAAAGCAGTAGTTCGTGTTCCTGATTATAGATTAGATGAGTTAGCAAAAATAGTAAAACCTGAGCGTATTTTATATTCTACTGTTGATTTTGTAGACATTGCTGGGCTTGTAAAAGGTGCTTCAAATGGGGAGGGTCTTGGGAATAAATTTTTATCAAATATTCGTGAAGTAGAAGTAATCTTGCATTTAATTAGATGTTTTAAAGATAACAATATTGCACATGTTGAAGGAGATATTGACCCTTTAAGAGATATTGAAATTATAGAGAGTGAGCTAATATTTGCTGATATTCAACAGCTTGATAAAAAAATAGCAAAACTTTATCGTACTTCAAAAACAGATAAAAAGATTAAAATAGCCTATGAATTTGCACTTGAACTTAAAACTCATCTTGATAACATAGAGCCGGTTAGTACATTTTCTCAAAAAGATAACCCAATATTTGAAGACTTAGACAAAGAGTTACGGTTTTTATCTAACAAAGAGATTATTTACGGTGCAAATGTAGATGAAAACTCTCTCATTGAAAAGAGTGAATTTGTGCAAAAAGTAGAAATTCATGCTAAAAAAGTTGGAGCTAAAGTTATTGTACTTTGTGCAAAAATAGAAGAAGAGCTTTGTGAACTTGATGAAAAAGAGGAACAAGAGTTATTAGCAGACCTTGGCATAAAAGAGTCTGGGTTAAATCAAATTATACAGACTGCATTTGCTAAATTAAACCTTATAAGTTATTTTACAGCTGGTGTTTTAGAGGTAAGAGCATGGACTATCAAAAAAGGCTGGAAAGCCCCAAAATCGGCTTCTGTTATACACAATGACTTTGAAAAAGGTTTTATTCGTGCAGAGGTAATAGCTTATAATGACTTTATTTCACATGCTGGCGAAAATGGTGCAAAAGATGCAGGCAAAATGCGTCTTGAAGGAAAAGATTATATTGTTAAAGATGGTGATGTAATGCATTTTAGATTTAATGTATAAGCTTATTCAAAGGTTTACAACTTATAGAGAGTGTCATGCTATATATATATATATATAATCCTTGCTATTAAAATTTTATTATTAGCTATATTTTCATCAGAATACAATTCTCTATTATTTTTACCATTTTTAAATGTTTTTATAGATGGTCATTTTAATCCATGGCAATATTATTATGAAAATAACCTAATAATAAAATTTTAATAGCAAGGATTATATAT
>JAERRW010000051.1 GCA_016735235.1 Sulfurospirillum sp.
AAAAAACATTAAAATAGATAATAAATTAATATTGAATAGTAAAATATCCGATATTAATAGTTACTTAGTTATTTTTCTAGGATTTTGTCTGCCTATATCAATTGCAATCACATCACTTGTTTCAGCAATTATTGTTTTACTTTGGCTATATGAAGGTAACTTCAAATACAAATACAATATTATAAAAAACAATCCTATAGCATATGCCTTTTTTGCTTTTTTTATAATTCATGTTATAGGGCTACTCTGGAGCGAAGATATCCAATGGGGATTACATATAGTAAGCAAAGAGAGAAGAATACTCTTTTTTTTAATACTAATTACAATAGTAAAAAAAGAACATGTTAAATACTATATTTTTTCATTTTTATTAGCAATGAGTATTTCAGAACTATTTTCATATTCTATTTGGCTTGAGTTAATTGCTCCTTTTAAAAATGCAACAATATATAATCCAACTCCTTTTATTACACATATATCTTACAATCCTCTACTTGCATTTAGTATTTATCTGTTTGGTTATTATCTATTTTTAAATAAAAGCAGTAACATTAAAAATAATTTAGCGGGTATCTTTTTTTTAATTTTAATGTCAATAAACATGTTTATTACAGGAGGAAGATCAGGACAAATTGGATTTTTTATTATGATTGCACTATTAATTATGCAATATTATAAAAATAGCCTTATTAAGCAAGTTATAGCAATTAGCATAGTTCTCCCAACTATTTTTCTACTATCTTACAACACTAGTACTGTATTTAAAGATAGAGTTAATCTAGGTATGAAAGAGATTAAAACTTTTGAAGAAAGACCAAGCACAAGTGTTGGACAAAGATTAGCATTTTTATTTAACTCTTTAGAAATAATCAAAGAAAACCCTATATTTGGTGTTGGAACAGGAGATTTCCCGCAAGAGTATAAAAAAGTAAATGAGAAAAATACTCCCAATGTAACATCAACTGTTAATCCTCACAACATGTATGCTCTCGTTTTAGCACAAACAGGAATTTTTGGTCTATTTGCAATGTTATCAATTTTTTATATGCAAATTAAGTTATCTTTTAAAAAAAATGAATATAGTCAAATAAGATTAGCATTACCCGCTCTTTTTTTAGTAATTATGCTTGGCGAAAGCTATCTTTTAGTTAGCTATACAAGTCTAATGTTTGTCTATTTTAGTTCATTTTTATATAAAGATTTTAGTGATTAATATGAGTAATAAAATAAGCGTAACAATACTTACTAAAAATTCAGAAAACTATATAAAACAGTGTTTAACTGCACTTAAAAAATTTGATGAGATTATAATTCTAGATAATGGGTCAAGCGATAACACTATGAAAATAGCAGGAAAATTTAAAAATACAAAAATTATAGAACATGACTTTATAGGATTTGGAGCATTAAAAAACTTAGCAACTTCATATACTACCAATGAATGGGTGTTATCGGTAGATAGCGATGAAATTTTTCCTGATAAATTAGTTGATGAAATTTTAAATGAAGATTTAAAACAAGATACTATCTATTCCATGCAAAGAGACAATTACTACAACAAAAGAGTAATAAAATGCTGTGGTTGGCAAAATGATTATGTAAATAGACTATTTAATAAAAACCTAACTAAATTTAATGACAAACAAGTACATGAAAGCTTGATTTTAAAAAACAGAACAATCAAAAGACTTGAAAATAAATTTAAGCACTACTCATTTGACAACTCAAGCCAACTTATAGAAAAAATACAAAAATACTCTTCACTCTATGCAAAAGAGCAAAAAAATATAAAAAAATCAACTCCAGCAAAAGCTTTTTTTAGAGCAACTTTTACTTTTATAAAAAATTATTTTTTCCAAAAAGGATTCTTATATGGGTACGAAGGTTTTATTATATCTGTATCAAATGCGAATGGAGTTTTTTATAAATATATAAAACTTTATGAAGAGAATAAAAAATGACTTGCTCTTTAATAATAACAACATATAACTGGAAAGAAGCACTGGAGCTATCACTTTTAAGCGTATTAAAACAAACTAAACTTCCTGATGAAATAATCATAGCCGATGATGGAAGCCAAAATGATACCAAAAAACTAATAGAAAAATTTACAAAAGAATCTCCAGTACCCATTATACACTCATGGCAAAAAGATGATGGTTTTAAAGTTGCAATGTCAAGAAATAAAGCTATTGCAAAAGCTAGCAGTGAATATATTGTATTAATTGATGGAGATATAATTTTACATAAAAGTTTTATACAAGACCATAAAAATCAAGCTAAAAAAAATCATTTTTTGCAAGGTTCTAGAGTTTTAATCACAAAAGATAAAAGCGCCCTTATTTTACAAAATAGACAGATTTTAATTTCATTTTTTGAAAAAGGTTTAAAAAATAGAAAAAACAGTATCTATAACCATCTTCTTTCAACTGTTTTTTCAAGAGTATCAAAAGGCTTAAAAGGAGTTAAAACTTGCAACATGTCTTTTTTCAAATCAGATTGCTACAAAGTAAATGGTTTTAATGAAGACTTTATTGGTTGGGGTAGAGAAGATAGCGAATTTATTGTTCGGTTATTGAACAGTAATATAAAACGAAAAAACATAAAATTTAACTGCTTAACATATCATATCTGGCATAATGAAAATCAAAGAAAAAGTTTAAAAACAAATAATAAAATCTTAGAAAATAGCATAGATAAAAATTTAAAATGGTGTGAAAACGGAATTAATAAATACGAAAAGGAAGAAGATGAGTATTAGTGCATTTACATTTATTAAAAATGGAGAAATGCTTGGTTATCCATTTTTAGAATCTATAAAATCCGTATTGCCTATAGTTGATGAATTTGTTATAAATGTAGGAGAAAGTCAAGACAATACTTTAGAAATAATACAAAATTTAAATGAACCAAAAATAAGAGTCATCGAATCTAAATGGAACGATAAAATGAAAGATCGAGTTTACGGAAATATAAATAGTTATCTATGGAGTCCCAGTTGGTATAGAAGTGAAACTAGAATTATTAAAAATACTATACGATCATATGCGCCAGATGGATTATTTTGGGTGGTTTTAGATAAAAACAAAACAGGAAGATACCCAAAAGCAGTTCATAGTGGAGCAAAAATCTATCATTATGGCTGGGCAAGAAGTGAAGAACAGATGAATCTAAAAAGTAAAAAGGTTCAAAAATATTGGAATAAAACACATAAACAAATTAACTATAAAGAGATAGACAATCAGATAATAAAAGAGTTTAAAGGTACTCACCCTAAAGTTATGCAAAAGTGGCTAACAAAAGAGAAGACTCTTTTTCAAGCAAATCCTAATCACAAGCTATCAAGAAAAGAGATAAGACATAGAATTATGTTGAAACTTGAAAAACTGTTTAATTTAGAACTTAGCAAGAAACACTATAGGTTAGTAAAATGAATATTTTAATTGAACTTCCAACATGGCTTGGCGATACAGTAATGACAACTCCAAGCATAGAAGAGATAATCAAGCAATACCCTAATGCAAATATATCTTTTTTTGGCTCTTGTGTCTCAACTGAAGCTTTAAAATATTATCCAAACATTTTTCATATAAAAGTTGATGAAAGCAAAAAATCAAAATTTAGAATTCTTTGGTTATATAAAACAGCAAAAGAGTTAGGAAAATTTGATTTAGCTATTAGTTTTAGGGGTTCGTATACATCAAAACTGTTTTTATGGTTTTTGAGTGCAAAAAAGAAAATTCAATATAAAAAAAATATATATGATGGACATCAAGTAGAAAAATATGCTAAAACTCTACATGTCAAGCCTCAAGATTTAAAGTTATATCAAAAACCGCACATGTATGCACGAAAAACATTAGGTATAAGTTGTGGTGGGGCTTATGGTAGTGCAAAAAGATGGTACCCAAAAGAGTTTGCAAAAGTAGCCACTCACTTTTCAAAAAGATACAATATTGTTATCTTTGGTGGGATAAACGAGATTAAAATTGCAAAAGAAGTTGAAAATTTAATAGATGGAAATGTAACAAACTTAGCAGGAAAAACAGACATAACAGAACTTATAGAAAAAATAGCAGGTTTGAGCCTTTTTGTTGCAAACGACAGTGGCCCTATGCATGTAGCAGCTAGTTACAAAATTCCGACTGTAAGTATATTTGGACCCACAAATCACCATGAATCATCTCAATGGAATAATCCAAATAGCTATATTGTATCTCACAATTTGAAGTGTGCACCTTGCATGAAAAGAGTATGCCCAATAGTATCGCATGAATGCATGAAAGATATTAAAGCCAATGAAGTTATTACTCTTCTAGAGAATCATCTATTGCTTGACAAATGATATGACCAATCATAATATGCATCTCTTGTATACGAGGTGTATCATCGCTTGGAACAACTAAATTTATATCACAAAATTCACTCATAACTCCCCCTCCATGTCCAGATAGTCCTATAGTTTTGCAACCAATATTTTTTCCTATACTTAAGCCTCTAAGAATATTTTTACTATTACCACTTGTTGAAATTCCTATAAGTAAGTCCCCCTTGCGAGCGAGCGCCTCAACTTGTCTATCAAAAACTCTATCATAACCATAATCATTACTTACTGCCGTTAAAACCGAAGTATCAGTTGTTAAAGCAATTCCCGGTAATCCTTTACGCTCTTTTTTGTAACGACCACTAAGTTCAGCTGCAATATGCTGTGCATCTGCCGCACTTCCACCATTTCCAAAGAGTAAAATTTTATTATTATTTTTAATAACTTCAGTTGCTATAATGCAAGCTGTGTATATGTGGCTTTGCATACTGTTTATTGTTTTTTCTATTGTCTCTTTATGGGCATTCATTTCACTTTGAATCATATTCATCATAACTGCGCCTTTTTAATTATATTTGTTGTGCTTTTGCCATCTACAAAATCAACGAGCTTAAGCTCTTTTACTATGTCGCTACCAACAATTTCTTTTCCCTTGTAATCTCCACCTTTTACTAAAATATCTGGTTTAATAATTTTAATTAATTCATAAGGAGTATCTTCATTAAACTGTACTACAAAACTAACAGACTCTAATGCACTTAAAACATAAGCTCTATCCAAACTTATATTTATAGGGCGACTATCACCTTTTAATCTTTTTACAGACTCATCAGAATTGAGACCAACTATAAGCATCTCTCCAAAACTCTTTGCAATTTCGAGGTACTTTACATGTCCCGTATGAAGTATATCAAAACAGCCATTGGTGAAAACTATTTTTTTATCCCTAAAGTTTTTCAATAGCTCTACTATCTCTTCTTTAGTTTTTATTTTATTATCAGCTTTACCACTTCTTAAGCTATGATTGTACATGTCAATTTCATCAATACTAACAGTTGCACTTCCGAGTTTACCAACAACAACCGCAGCCGCACTTGTAGCAAATAAAGCTGCCTCTTTTATATCTAAAGAACAAGATAAAGCATAACCAAAAGAGGCCAAAACAGTATCTCCAGCTCCAGTTACATCGAATACTTCTTTTGCTATAGTAGGTATTTTTGTAACTTTATCACCAAAAATAGCCATACCACCTTCACTAAGTGTAATAACCACAAAATCTAGCTCAAAAGAGTTTTTTAACAACTCTCCAGCCTTGCATAGACTCTGCTCATCTTTTATATCTATTTTAGTTGCTTCAACCGCCTCTTTTTTATTTGGAGTTATTAGTGTTGCTCCTTTGTACTTGCTATAATCATCTCCTTTAGGATCTACTAAAATAAACTTATTATATTTTTTTGCCAAGTCTATAAGTCTACATGTAAGAGTCTTAGTAAGGACACCTTTGCCATAATCTGAAAGTAAAATAGCATCAAAAGTTTTTACAATTTTTTCAAATTTACTATAAAGATCATCTTCGCTTTTTGAATTTATATCATCTTTTGACTCCATGTCGTATCTAATAATTTGCTGATGCACAGCAATAACACGACTCTTTTTACTAGTATATCTACCTTTTTGTTTTGTAATATTAGTTGATTCTACTCCTGAAGTTTTTAACATATTTAAAAGCTCTTTACCATTACTATCTTCGCCAATGACACTCAAAACAGTAACTTTTGCACCCATGGCTATAAGATTGTTTGCAACATTGCCAGCGCCACCAAGAACAGTTGTTTCTCTATCTATATCTACTACTTGCACTGGAGCTTCTGGACTTATTCTCTTACATGTTCCCCAAAGATAGTGATCCAACATCAAATCACCAATTACTAAAATTTTAGGTGTATACTCTCTTAACCTACTCATGAATACTCTTACACTCAGGAAAATTTTTTTGAAAATAAAAAGCTAAATTACTACCTATAAATCCTGCGCCACCTGTTATTAAAATATTTTTTTTATTAAAATTTATATTGTTACATGTCATTTAATTATCCTACTTTTTGATTATGTTTATTGTATCTAAAATTGATTTAACACTATGTGAGGCATCTTTGCATGTAGTACTGTTTACAAAAATTCTATTGGGTATATTTATATTTATGGCTGCATGCATGTCGCTTGATTTGTCGCCTATCATCCATGAGTTTTGCATATCTATTTTAAACTTTTTTTCTATTTTTTGAAACATACCTATTGCTGGTTTTCTGCACTTGCAACCCTTGTCTGGTAAATGTGGACAATAATATACTTTTGTAATTTTTATGCCTCTACATGTAAACTCATCTAACATCCAAGAAGTTAGTTTTTTAAAATCATTTTTTGTATAGTAACCCCTTCCAATGCCCGACTGATTGGTTACAATAAAAAGTTGATAATTTAAAGATAAAAAATATTTTAGCACTTCAAAAATGCCTTTACAAAACTCAAAATCATCTTTTTTATATACATAAGAGTGGTCTACATTAATAATGCCATCACGATCTAAAAATATTGCTTTTTTCACTTTTTGATCCTCTATAAATATATTATACACTGTTTAACTCATTTTAAAGTCAAGTGCGATATAATCCAATATAAATACAAAATCGAGGAGCATTAAATGAAAAAAGTCGTATTAATACTGACTATGGTAGCGGTGTCATCACTTATGGCAATAGATGGAGCAACACTTTATAAAAAGTGTGCAGCATGTCATGGAGCTAAAGGAGAAAAGAAATCTTTAAATGTAGGTAAAATTATTCAAGGCTGGAGCAAAGATGAGCTTGTATCTTCTATGAAGGGTTATCAAGATGGTACTTATGGTAGATCCATGAAAGCTCTTATGAAAGGTCAAGTGGATGCTTATAGCGATGAACAAATTGACGCATTAGCTGAGTATATTACAACTTTAAAGTAAGCATAGATTAATCAGGTAGATGATAGCTATCATCTACCTTCTTACGTTTTTTTAAAATATCTTTTTTGCGTTTTTCTATTTTAATTGAATCATGAAGAGCCTCTTCACTATCCAATAACGCACCATCTAAAAATTTTTTTGTATCTTCAAATTGTCCTGTTCTAAGTCCCCATAAGAGTGCCCATAATCCAAATGCCCCAAGTAATGTTGATGCCGTTAGCATCATGGCTATTATCCAGTTATCCATTATTTTATCCTCATCGAATTACCAACTACAACAAGCGAACTAAGCGACATGCTCAAAGCCGCCACAAGCGGTATTACAAATCCAGCCATAGCTAGCGGAACTGTTATAATGTTATATGCAATTGATATTGTCAGATTTTGCTTAACTTTCATAAATGTATTTTTAGAGATTTGAAAAACTGTTTTTAAAGAGTTAAAATCATCATTTAGCAAAACTATATCACTTACATTAACAGCCGCATCAGTTCCACTTCCTAGTGTTATAGCTACTTCACTTTTATTCATAGCTAAAGTGTCATTTATGCCATCTCCTACCATCACAACAACTTCATTTTTCTCTCTCAAATCTGTTACATGTTTAGCTTTATCAATAGGAAATAAAGAGCTATAAAACTCATCTATTCCTACCTCGTTTGCTACTTTTTTTGCTACTTTTTCATTATCGCCAGTAAGCATGATAACTTTTAAGCCAATATTTTTTAAATACTCTATCGTTTCATAAGCTCCATTTCTTGGGCTATCTTGCAATAAAAAATCTGCTACCTTTATACCATTATATGCTACATGTAGCACAGAATTTGCCTCATTTGTCTCACTACATGTGAAGCCATTTTCAATCATAAAAGCACAATTACCAGCAAAAATTTTCTTACCTTTAAAATCTGCTTTTATGCCTTTTGATTCAACCACTAAAACATCTTTTAACTCTACTAATTCACAACCAGATAAAAACTCTTTAACTCCTTTGCTTATAGGGTGCGATGAGAGTGAAACAAGAGAGTATAAAATAGACTTATCAAAACTTTTACTTACATGTGAATCTACTACTTTTGGAGTTCCATTTGTTATAGTTCCTGTTTTATCAAGTACTACAGTTGTACACTTTGCAATAGTCTCTAAAAATGCAGCTTCCTTAAATAAAACACCCTTTTTTGCAGCTTTTGAGATACCAACCAAAGTTGCCACCGGAGTAGCAAGCCCAAGAGCACAAGGACAAGCTATAACTAAAACAGATATAGAAACTATCAAAGCTTGTTCAAATGTACCATTATGAAAATACCAAGCTACAAAAGTTAAAATTGCAAGAACTAAAACTACAGTAGAAAAATACCCAGATATTGAGTTTGCTAACTTTTCAATACGAGGTTTTTTATCCATTGAATCTTCTAAAAGAGTTATAATCTTACTAAGCATCGATTCACTATATGGTTTTGAAACTTTATATCTTATTACACTATCAACACATATTGAACCACTTAAAACAGTGCCTCTATTTTTCAATAATTGAGGCTTACTCTCTCCACTTAAACTTGAAAAATCAAATAAACCTTTGCCACTTATTATAACTCCATCTATAACAACTTTATCGCCCGCTCTAAGTTCTATTATGTTACCCACTTCAACAGATTCAACACTTGTTAAAATTTTCTCTTTACCTTTTATGATATTCACTTCACTTGGCATTGCAAAACCAAATCCATCCATTGTATCGACTGCCTTTTTTTTGGTTAAGACTTCTAAATATTTTCCAGAAAAAACAAATGTGATTATCATGGCTACCGATTCAAAATAAACCTCACCATGACCTGAAAGCATAGAGTAAATAGAAAACAGATAAGCACTAAAAGCACCACTAAGCACAAGCGAATCCATATTAACATAGCGGTTTTTTATGGCATAATATGTACCTTTAAAAAAAACACTACCAGTATAAAAAAGCACAGGAGTTGCAAGAATAAACTCTGCAAAATTAAGTATATTTTTTATATCACTTCGCATACCACTAAAGTAACCCTCATATTGGGCTACTGCTATCCACATAATATTCATAGTAGCAAAAACACCTACTAAAAGCCTTGAGTAGTAGTCTCTTCTTTTAGCATTAGCTTGAACTTCTTGCATACTTGCATCATACGGATATGCATTGTATCCTATACTCCTAATGAGTTCTATAATTTGTGAAAGTTTTATAGTATTACTATCCCAAAGAATTTTAGCTTTGTTGTTTGTGTGATTTATACAAACCTCAACTATGCCATTACTTCTACTAAGCACTTTTTCATTCAACCAAACACAAGCACTACAATGAATACCATCTATAATTAGTGAAACTTCACTAAACCCATCTCTACTTTTTACATACTTTTTATTAAATCCAACAAGATCAAATTTATCAATATCATCATGGAACTCTTTTGGTGGTTCAATCGAATTTTTACCCATCTTATTATAAAAATTTCCCAACCCCTCTTCATGTAAAAGATAATATATGCCTTGACACCCTTTACAGCAAAAATATTTTGTATTATCTTTTATGAGAATATTTTTTTCATACTCTAATTGACAATGGCTACACCTAATTTTAGACATAAACTCTCTTTCATTAATTTTAATTTATTATTATATCAATTTATGTTAAAGTTATTTATAGCTAAATTTATTAATGGGAGTTAAAATGCGTAAATATGAGAGTTATAAGTGTTTGAAATGTGGCAATGAGGTCGAGGTTCAAAATGTAGGTAATGGTACACTTGTTTGTTGTGGTCAAGACATGAATTGCATCACCGAAAACTTAACTATGGTAAATCTTATGAAAGCATTTTCTGGAGAATCACAAGCAAGAAACAAGTATGAATATTTTGCAAAAGTAGCACAAAAAGAGGGTTTTAGAGACATAGCAGAACACTTTCAAAGAGCAGCAAACAATGAAATTCAACATGCAAAAATGGAGTTCGCTTTATGTAATAGAATGTCAGGCAAAGATAGTTTTGGAGATACAAAAGAGAATCTAATTGATGCAGCGAAGGGTGAAAATTATGAAAGTTCTACAATGTATCCAGATTTTGCAACTATTGCAAAAGAGGAGTCTCACCATGAAGCAGCTAGACTTTTTAAAAGTATAGGTAAAATTGAAGTTGAGCATGAAAACATGTACAATATGCTTTTAAAAAGACTCGAAAGTGGAGGAGAACATGTTAGTGAAGATTCAAATGAAGCTTGGATTTGCGAAGTATGTGGACATGTCCATTATGGAAAAAAAGCTTTAGAGATGTGTCCTGTATGCAATCATGATAAAAAATACCAATCAAGATTAAACTCTAAAAAGTAGTTGATAGAAACATGTAACAAAGATTATTAATATTAAGTTTATTTTGTGTAAAATAACTTAAAAATTATAGAGAGATTTATGAGTAAAACCCAGTTTACGCACTTACATTTGCATACAGAATACTCACTTTTAGACGGAGCTAACAAAATAGATAAGCTTGCTATAAAGCTTAAAGAACAAGGGGTTAAAGCAGTTGCCATGACAGACCATGGCAACATGTTTGGGGCTATTGAATTTTATAAGACTATGCGAACAAATGGCATTAAACCCATAATTGGGCTTGAGGCTTATATACACAATCAAGATAAACTTGATGACAAAACAACAAGACAGCGTTTTCATTTATGTCTCTATGCTAAGAATGAAATAGGGTATAAAAATTTAATGTACCTCTCTTCACAAAGCTACTTACATGGTTTTTATTATTACCCTCGCATTAACAAGAAACTTTTAAAAGAGTTTAGCGAGGGTATTGTTTGTAGTGGTGCTTGTTTGCAAGGTGAGGTAAATTGGCATCTCAATACAAACAATTTAAAAAATGTACAAAATGGTGCAAAAGGGTATGAGGAAGCTAAAAAAATAGCTTTAGAGTATCAATCAATATTTGGCGATGATTTTTATTTAGAACTTATGCGACATGGAATTGGTGATCAGCTTTTTATAGATGATAAAATCTTAAAAATTTCAAAAGAGACAGGCATAAAAATAGTTGCCACAAACGATACTCACTACCCAACACAAGATGATGCAGAAGCACAAGAGGCTTTTATGTGCATTGCTATGAATAAAGAGTTTGATGACCCAGATCGTTTAAAACACTCTGTAAAAGAATTTTATATAAAAACACCAGAACAGATGAGTGAAATTTTTGCAGATATTCCAGAGGCAATAGAGCATACACAAGAGATAGTAGATAAATGCAACTTAGAGATAAAACTAGGAAATCCAACACCACCAAAGTTTAAATTTACAAAAGAGTGTGCTAAAAGTGATGGGCAAGATATAGATGAAGATGAAGACTATTTTCGTTTCAAATGTAAAAAAGGTTTAGAAGCTAGATTAAAATTGGTTGCACAAAATAAGCATCAAGATTATTATAAAAGACTTGATGATGAGATGAATATTATTAGTGATATGAACTTTTGTGGTTACATGTTGATAGTTTGGGATTTTATTCGTGAATCTAAGGAAAGAGGCGTTCCTGTAGGACCCGGAAGAGGAAGTGCAGCAGGTAGTTTGGTTGCATTTTCTCTTAATATTACAGATATAGATCCAATGGCGTACAATCTACTTTTTGAGAGATTTTTAAATCCAGAGCGTGTAAGTATGCCAGATATTGATATAGATTTTTGCCAATCTCGTCGTGGTGAAATTATTGATTATGTTATTAATAAATATGGCAGACACAATGTGGCTCAAGTTATTACCTTTGGTAAACTTTTAGCAAAGGGAGTTATTCGTGATGTTGCTCGTGTTCTTGGTATTCCTTATGCAGAAGCCGATGCTATGGCTAAACTCATTCCAGATGAACTTGGAATTACACTAAATGGCAAGATAAAAAAAGGCGAACAAATAGATGGAGCTTATCAAAAAGAGGAAAAACTTAGAAAACTTATAAATGAAGATCATCGAATTGAAAGAGTTTGGAAGTTTGCTTTAGCACTAGAGGGATTAAATAGAAATTCAGGCATGCATGCAGCCGGTGTTGTCATTAGCGATGAAGAGCTTTGGCATAAAACACCTCTATATAAATCCACAGGAACAGAACAACTTTTAACTCAATACTCTTTGAATTATCTTGAAGATGTTGATCTCATAAAATTTGATTTTTTAGGTCTTAAAACATTGACTGTTTTAGATAATGCTTTAAAGCTTATTAAGAAAAGGTATAACAAAAATATAGATTTTAATGCTATAGATGTGAATGATTCTAAAGTCTATGAGCTTATACGAACAGGTCATACAGTGGGACTTTTTCAAGTAGAATCAACAGGAATGCAGTCTTTAAATGAGAGACTAAAACCAGATGATTTTGAAGATATTATAGCAGTTCTTGCACTCTATCGCCCAGGACCCATGGAGTCTGGCATGCTAGATGATTTTATAGAGAGAAAGCATGGGAGAAAAAAAGTATTTTATCCTTTTGAGGAGGTTAGTTTTGATTCTCTTAAAGATACACTTGAGCCAACTTATGGGATGATTGTTTATCAAGAACAAGTTATGCAAATAGTGCAAATAGTAGGTGGTTTTAGTCTAGGATATGCCGATATAGTACGGCGTGCTATGGGTAAGAAAAAAGACATGGGTGTATATAGAGATGAATTTTGTGATGGTGGAGTAAAGCAAGGATATGACCGAAAAAAATGCAAAGAACTCTTTATAATGATTGAAAAATTTGCTGGATATGGTTTTAATAAATCTCATTCAGCGGCGTATGCTATGATAACTTTTCAAACTGCATATTTAAAAACATATTATCCTAAAGAGTTTATGGCCGCACTTTTGACAAGCGAACAAGACAATACAGATAAAGTTGTAAAGTATATTGATGAGGTAAAAAGATTGGGTATTAACCTCTCACCTCCATCTATAAACTACTCTTTTACAGAGTTCAATGCAATAGTAAATGATGATGGAGAAGAGACAATTCTTTTTGGCATGGGTGCATTAAAAGGAGTTGGAAATAGTGCAATTAGCAAGATTTTAAAAGCAAGAGAGAGCGGAAAGTTTAAAAGCATAAGTGATTTTATATCTAGAATAGATACTTCAAAAGTCAATAAAAGAGTTATTGAGTCATTAATAAAATCAGGAGCATTTGATGAATTTAAATTAACCCGCAGAACACTGCTTGATCATATAGAGATCATCGTAAAAGCGGGAACTGATTGCGTTAAGATGAAAAAAGATGCAGTTGGTTCACTTTTTGGAGATGGCGAAGAGATGACAACAATTAAGGTAAAAATAGAAAACCTTCCAGAGTTTGAAGATAAAAGAGTTTTAGAGTTAGAAAAAGAGATTGTAGGGTTTTATATTTCAGGTCATCCTCTCGATAATTTTAGAGAATTGATTGAATCTATTCCTCATGAACTATCATCAAATATAGAAAATTTAGAGAGCGGAGTTAATTTTTTTATTGGCAAAGTAGAGAGTATTCAAGAGAGAATTAGCAAAAAAGGCAATAAATTTGGCATAGTTAATTTTATGGATTTTCATGGAAATATGGAGTTTATGGTTTTTGCTCATACATTGAAAAAACTTCAAAATATGACTTTGGAAAATCCTACAGGATTTAAAATAGACATTAAAAGAGACGACCAAGGAGTTAAGCTTACATGTAAAGATGCTTTATCTTTAGATCAGTTAACTAAAAATAAAAATAAAAAAAACAGTAAAAAACATACTAAAAATATAGTTCCTAAAGTTGTGCAAAAACCTACAATTATAAAACTAGAATTAAGTGAGAATTTTGATGAGTTAGAGAAATTATACACTCTAATAAAAGAGAATTCTGGACAAAGCGATGTTGAATTAATTCTAAAATTAGAACATGTAGATATAAAGATGAAAATTGATACTAAAATAAACCCAATCATAAAAACACAAATTGAAGAGTTAAAAGGAATTAGTGTTTTTTTAGTTGAGAAGTGAAATAAAAAAAAAGGAAAATTTAATGGCATATAACATTTTTTTCGACACAGAAACAACAGGAGTAGAAGTAGAAGACCAAATAATACAAATAGGTGCTATCATAACCAATACTCAAGGTCAATTATATAAAAAAGGTATTTATGATGAGTTGTGTTCATCTACAATACCAATTAAACTTCAAGCTATGAGTGTTCATGGCATAAGAGAAGAGGAGCTTGAAGGAAAAAAGGAGTTTATAAAGTCAGATTTTTGGAGTGATTTAAATAGTTTAAATAGCAACGAAAACTATCTAATAGCCCATAATCTTCCATTTGATTTAGGAATGTTAGAAAAACATGGTTTTAAAAATGAGTACAAAGCTATAGATACTCTAAAATGTGCCATGCATCTTTATGATGTAAAAGTGCCTCATGTTAATGCTGGATTTGGTCAAGAAGATTTGATTGAAGAGGAGATTCTAAATAAAAATAATAACATAGTTCCAAACTATAAACTACAAACTTTTAGATATAAACTTTTTTCAAAAACAGCAGAGAGTGATGAAGCAAAAAAATACAGTGTTACCATAAAAGCCCATGATGCATTAAGCGATGTTTTAATATTGAAAATGTTTTTAAAGGAACTTTTTTTCAAAGCAAAAGAGAGGTATGAGTTAAAAAATTCAGAAGCCATGGATAAACTTGTAGAACTTTCAAGTAAGCCTGTAAAGTTAAAAATATTTTTATTTGGTAAACACAAAGGAATGACCTATGAAGATGTACTCCGCTCCGATAAAGGCTATTTAGAGTGGCTTTTAAGAGAACAAGACAAGCTAGGTGAAAAGTGTGATAAAAACATAAAATATACTATTATGGAGTTATTTAAATAGATGTATCTAAAAAAAATTTATAATATTTTAAATAAACTAAGCCCGTTTGAACTTCAAGAACCTTGGGACAACAGTGGTTTGCAAGTTGGAACAATGAGCGATGATATAAAGCAAGTCTATCTTAGTCTTGATGTAGATAGTTCTCTTCTTGATGAAGTAAAAAATAACTCTCTTATTGTAACTCATCACCCTTTGATTTTTAAAGGCTTAAAAAGCTTAAATACTTCTGTACACCCTTCTAAATTGATAAAAAAAATGATAAAAAAAGATATATCATTAATAGCTATGCATACTAATTTTGATACTACACACCTAAACAAATATGTTGCATGTGAGGTGTTGGGGTATAAAGATATAACTTGCAAAGGACATGTCTGTTATTTTGATACTAATTGTAGTTTTGATGAGTTGATTTTACATGTAAAAAACTCCTTGGGACTTAAAATAATAAGAAGTACAGGAGAGCAAAAGCAGATAAAAAAATGTGCATTAACCACAGGAAGTGGGGGCGATTTAATAGATCAAGTTGATGCCGATTGCTTTTTAAGTGGAGACTTTAAATATCATCAAGCACTAGAAGCAAAAGAGAATAATTTGAATTTACTAGATATTGGGCACTTCGAGAGTGAATGCCATTTTTCGGCTTGTTTACATAAAAATTTGATAAATTTTCCATTAAAAGCTATAATAACAAATTCAAAGAATCCATTTAGATACAATTAGATAGAAATTCAATAGTGGTACTCTTTAAAAAGTAAAATAAAAAGAGGAATAGTGTAGTGATAAATAAACATTTAGAACAGTTAGTTAAACTAGCAAAAATAGATAAAGATATTGATGATTTTGCTCCAAAAGTTGAAAAAATTGAGTCAAAATTAAAAGCATTAACAAAAAAAGAGCAAGATGTAATTAATCATATTGCAAATTTTCAAGAAGATATAAAAGATTGCAAACTAAAAAAAGCTAAAAATGAACTTCATTTAGCAGAATTAGCAGACAAACTCACCGGGCTTTCCAAAAAAGGTTCTATAGTAAAAACAGATAAAGAGATAAAAGCACTTCAACTTGAAGAGGAAATTGCAAAAGAGCAATGTGAATTTGCAAATGAGGAGATAGTAAGATTTGACAATATTATTGATGCAAAAAAAATTGATCAAGAAGAGTTAAATATAAAACTTGAAGAGATTCAAAAAAATAGCAAAGAGACTAATGCTTTAATTAAAACAGAAATGCTAGAGATAGAAAAGATGAGAATAAAAGTCTATAACTTGAAAGAGAAATTAGTATCACAAATGAGTCAAAAGATCTTGACTTTTTATGAGAAAATTAGAAAATGGGCAGGAAATACAACAGTAGTGCCTGTAAAAAAACAAGCATGTTATGGTTGTTTTATGCGAATCAATGATAAAACTTATGCTACAGTTCTAAGACAAGAAGATATTACTACCTGCCCTTATTGTGGAAGAATTCTTTATAAAGAGGAAGAAAAAGAGGAAAATAAGGAATAAATTGTTTTCTTTTTTTTACTACATATTGGTAGTATTAATATATATTTTATTACTACCAATTTTATTTATTTTTTCATTTAAACAAAAATATAAAATTTCATTATTATCAAGATTTTTTTTAAAAAATAACCCTCCATTTAAAAAAAATGGTATATGGTTTCATGCTTGCTCACTTGGTGAAGTAAACTCTTTGAAACCTATATTTCAAAAGCTTAGCCATACACATGTAAACCTTTCTGTAATAACACAAACAGGCTATAACTCCGCTCAAAATATAAATTCTTTACATGTAAGGTTTTTGCCATTTGAAATATTTCTTCCTTTTTGGATAAAAAAACAGAAAACCTTAATTGTAACAGAAGCCGAACTTTGGCCTATGCTTTTTGTGGTTTCTAAGATGAGGGGAATAAAAACAGTATTGATAAATGCAAGAATTTCCGAACATTCTTATAAAAAATACAACAAGTTTAATTGGTTTTACAGATGGATTTTTGCTAATATTGATGAAGTTTCTGCACAAAGTGAAACCGATAAAATTAGATTAGAAAAATTGGGTGCAAAAAATGTACATGTAGATGGAAATATAAAAACATTTTCAAAACCAATTGTTACAAAAAAATATAAAAAACCAAATAAAAAAATGATTATTATTGCAAGTTCACATAATAGCGAGGAGGAGATAATACTAGAAAACCTCAATATTAAAAATAGTGAAATTGTAGTTGTAGCTCCAAGACATCCCGAAAGATTTGATAGCGTAGATAAATTTTTGAAAAAGTATACAAAAAAAAATAATTTAACCTATTCTAAAATTAAAGATGGTCTTGTGAGTGATGTAGTTTTGTGCGACAAAATGGGCGAACTAATAAACTTATATGCTTTAAGCGACATAGTAATACTTTGTGGTTCATTTATGGAGGGCATAGGAGGACACAATCCTCTTGAGCCCGCTTTTTTTGGAACAAAAATTATAAGCGGTAAGTATTTTTTTAATCAAAAAGAACTCTATAAGCTTGTAGAAAACATAGAAATATGTTCTATTGAAGAGCTAAAAACAACAAATTTTGATAGTATAAAATCTTCAAATATTTTACATGTAGGCGATATAAATAACTTACTAAATAGGATTAAATAGTGATAGAAAAAGCATATAAATTGTTAGCAATTCAAGAGAAAATTTCAAATCGTGCCGCAAAAGATTTAATAGACCGTGGAGTAGTTTATAGTTCTGGTAAAAAAATAGTAGTTGCTCGTGGAGAAATAAGTAATAAAACAAAGTTCAAAATTGAAAAAATTAATAAACCAAAAATAATCTATGAAAACAAAAAGATAGTAGCTGTTGATAAACCAGCATTCATGACAACAGAAGAGATTGCAAAAAATTATAAAGATTTTACACTTTTACATAGATTAGATAAAGAGACTAGCGGTATATTGCTTTTTACAAAAGATGAAGATTTTCATGAAGAAGCCGTTAAAGCTTTTAAAAATAGAGAGGTAAAAAAAGAGTATATTGCAGTAGTTCAAGGTAGATGTATTGAAGAAGTAACCGTAAATAAGCCAATTATAACTATTAAAAAAGGTAATACTCTTTTTAGTAAAACCGCAGATGAAGGCAAAGATGCAATTAGTCATATTGAGCCTTTAATGATGGAGGGAAAAATTTCAAAAATAAAAGTAACAATAGAGACAGGAAGAACCCACCAAATTAGAGCCCACTTAAAGAGCATAAAACTACCCATTTTAGGCGATACTCAATATGGAGCAAAACCATACAAAAGAGTAATGCTTCATGCTTTAAAAATAGCACTATTAGGATATAGCTTTGAAAGCAAAGAACCCCATGAGTTTGGACATGCTATGAATTTGGGATAACACTCTTAAACAACTTTTAGATAAAATAACATCATGAGGTTATTAAATGTTTCAAAAATCACTCCTTAAAAATTTTACAAAAGCTTTTAGTTCTCCAGATTCTAAAGAAATTATAAAATTAATCACAAACAGTAATTTTATTGCAGAAGATGCAAACGGTGCTGAATTTATAACACTGTTATCTAAAATATTAAATTGGGTTAATTGTGTTAGAGAGGTAAAAAATAGTACTGACATGAAAAAAGCTGATGGAGTCGTTTACGATAAAAACAGTAATCCAATAGCCATAATAGAACTAAAATCAAGCGATAAAAAAATAAACAATAGAGACATAATCGCACAAGCTTTTAGATATAAAAACGAGAAGCCTACATGTAAATATGTGATAGTTTCTAACTTTAAACAATTAGATATTTATAGCGATAGCAGTGATGAATGTTTCTCTTTAGATATGACACAAAGCCAAAGCTACACAACACTTTATGCTTTGCTAAATCAAACTTCACTAGAAGAAAACGAAATATCAAGACTTAAAAAACTCTCACTCTCACAAGATGAAATAACAAAAAAAGTTTATAAAGAGTACAGTATTTTTAGGCTAAAACTTTTAAATAATCTTATTGCAAACAATAAAAAACTTCCAAAAGAGGATATTTTTCAAAGTGCAAATAAACTTTTAGATAGATTTATGTTTATACTGTTCGCCGAAGATAGAGGATTGATACCAGCAAATAGCATAAATAAAATCATAAAACAGTATGAAAATAACAATGAATGGGGAGATGGAACTCCTTTATATAATTATTATAAAAAATATTTTAATTTTATAGACAAAGGAAATGAAAAAGTAAATATTCCAAAATATAATGGCAATTTATTTAAATTAGATGATCGCTTAGAACATGTAACTATTGATGATGACATTATCAAAAGTGATCTCTTAAACCTTAGTGCTTATGACTTTAGCGATGATGTAGATATTGAAGTTTTAGGGCATATTTTTGAGCAGTCTTTAAATGACTTAGAGAAGATAAAAGAGTCATTATTAAGTGAATATAAAATAGTAAATACAAGAAAAAAAGATGGAGTTTTTTACACACCAAAGTTTATTACAAACTTTATAATACAAAACACTGTGGCACTAACATGTAGAGCTAAAAAAGAAAATCTATCGCTACATGTAGACTTAAAAGATAACAAAAAAGCAAAACAAGAGAGAATAAAAACCCTACATGTGTATAGAGAATTTATTGAGAGTTTAAAAATAGTTGATCCTGCATGTGGAAGTGGAGCATTTTTGAATGCATGTTTTAGATACCTGCTAAGCGAACACGAGTGGATACAAAAAGAGTTAAAAAAAGCAGATGCTGGACTCTTTGAGCATCATGACATAGACAAACAGATAATCGAAAAAAACCTTTTTGGAGTAGACATAAACAGTGCAAGTGTAGGCATAGCAAAACTAAGCTTGTGGTTACAGACGGCAAAAAGAGGAAGAGTCTTAAGCGACTTGAGGGGCAATATAAAGTGTGCCAATAGTCTCACATGTAACTGGGAGGAGCTTTTTCCTGAGATTATGGCAAATGGTGGGTTTGATTGTGTTGTGGGGAATCCTCCCTATTTTAATGTTCAAACACTAGGTGCAAAATCTGAAGTTGTAAAAGAGATACAAGAAAAATATCCTCATATTTGGCAAGATAAAAGTGATATACTTTTTTATTTTATAGCAAAAGCTATAGAGATAACTAAAAGTAAAGTTGGATTTATAATATCAAATGCTTTTTTACACTCTGCAAAAGCAGTAAAGTTAAGAAACTATATTTTAGAAAATGCTCCTATTTCTAAAATTGTAAATTTTGAAAAATATATGGTATTTGAAGATGCCTCTATAACTTCTACAATCATAGAATTTGATAAAAATAAAAATGATAGTGAGTGTTTAGCATATAATTTTAAAGAAAAAAATTATGATGTAGATGAAATTAATCATATTATTTCTGACACAAAAAACTATTTTGAGGTAG